>DATANL010000660.1:0-4816 GCA_036266295.1 Pyrinomonadaceae bacterium
AGGCCCATGCCCTGTCGCAACACCATACCGAGAACACTGAGCCGGCGCGCGCCCAGAGCCATGCGCACACCAATCTCGCGCGTCCGTTGGCCCACCGAGTAAGACATCACGCCGTAAATACCCACCGCCGAAAGTGCGAGCGCCAGTCCCGCGAACAGAACGAATAGCCCGGTGCGATAACGAGGTCCGGCCACCGCCCGCGACAGCCATTCGTCCATGGTCCTGACTCTGGCAACCGGTTGATTCGGATCGATTCCCGCCAGCTCGCGGCGAACCAGCGCAGCGATCGCCGCGCTGTCACCGCGGGCGCGGATTACCACGTTCTCGCCGGCTTCCAGTGCCGGCATGTACATCGCTGGCAATGGCGGCGCTTCGAGTGAACCGTGCCGAACATCGCCGACGATGCCGACGATCTCGAACGGCCGATTACCAAAACTCATGATCAAGCGCTTGCCCAACGGTTCTTCGTTGGGAAAAGTTTGTTGCGCGAGTGATTGACTGATGACGAGGACCGATGCGCCTTCGCGAACTTCCTGCGGGGTAAAGTTGCGGCCGCGCAGAAAAGGTATATGCAACGCGCGAAAGTAATCCTGGTTTACGCGACGAAAATCGTTATCGAATGCCTGGTTCGGACTGCCGGCCGCGCGACCTTCGACGGTGTAGGGCATGTCGTTCGGCTGTCCACTCAACGGGAGCTCGGTCACCAGGCCGACTGCTTCGACCCCAGGCAACGCACTGACGCGACTTTGGAATTGGTCCCAGAAACTGGTGCGAGTTTCCGGGGCACTGTATTTCTTTTGCGGCAGATCGATTCTCATCGTGACGACGTCCTGCGAATCGAACCCCGGATTGGTGCCTTGCAATCGAACCAGACTTCTAATCAACAAGCCGGCGCCCACCAGCAGGATCACTGCCACGGCGGTTTCGAAAATCACCAACAGGCTGCGCGTACGGTTGCGTGATCCACTCTCGCCGGTGCGTCCGCCCTCTTTCAGGGTTTCGCTGAGATTCATCTTCAAGGTATGCAGCGTGGGAGCGAGACCGAACAGAACGCCGGTGACCAGCGACGTCACCAGGGTGAAGCCGAGCACGGTGAGATCAATCTTTACCTGGGCAGTCGCGGGAATATTGTTGCCGCTTAAAGCGACCAGCCCTTGCACGCCCCAGAACGCGAGCAGCGCTCCGAGCGCGCCGCCAAAGACGGCGAGGATGACGCTTTCGGTAATCAACTGGCGGGCGATGCGCATCCGGCTCGCGCCGAGCGCGCTGCGCAACGCAATCTCTCTGCGCCGCGACGCCGCGTGGGCCATCAGGAGGTTCGCCACATTCGCACAGGCAATCAACAGGACAAATCCGACGGCCCCCAACAGAATGTACAAAGTCGATCTGACGTTGCCGACGATTTGCTCTCGCAGGGGAACCAGGCGCAGGTTCCAGCCGGTGTCGGTGTCGGGATACGCAGCTTCCAAACGGCGCGCGACGTTATCGGTGTCGGCTTGTGCCTGGGCCAGCGATACGCCGGCTTTCAACTTGCCAATCGGCCGCAGAAAATGGGCTCGCCGCTGCTGCAAACCAGGCTGTGAATCAAAACTGAGCGGCACCCAAATTTGCGTCGCGGCCGGAAAATCAAAGTCGCGCGGCATCACGCCGATGACGTCGAAGCTCTTGTCATCAAGCGTGATTTTCTTGTTGACGATGGCCGCGTCGCCGCCGAAACGTTGTTGCCACAGCGCGTTACTCAACACGACAACTTGATCGTTGCCGGCTTTCTCGTTTTCCAAAAGGAACGTTCGGCCCAACGCGGGCGGCACACCCAGCGCCTGAAAGAAATTGCCGGTCACGCCGGCCGCCGCCAGACGTTCGGGCTCGCCGCCGCCGGTGAGATTGGCCGAGATCGGCACCGAGATCATCGCGGCAAATTGCTCAAACGTCTGGTTCTCGTGACGGTAATCGAGATAGTCGAGCGGCGAGACGCTGGCGCGGTTACCGCCGTTTCGAATGTTGCCAAAGGTCCAGACCAAACGATCGGGCTCGCGGAAAGGCAGCGGCCGAATCAGAACCGCATTAATCAAACTGAAGATTGCCGTGTTAGCGCCGATACCCAGAGCCAGCGTGATTAAGGCCACCACGGTGAAACCGGGCCGCTTCCACAAACCTCTCAGGCTATAGCGAATGTCCTTGAATAATGTCTCCATAAATCTCCCGCGGCCGCAGACTATTCGTAACGCAAGGCCACCATCGGATCGATTCTGGTTGCTCGCCGCGCGGGCACCAGGCACGCGATCAGCGCCACGACTGTCAGCAACGCCGCCGTGACCACGAACGTCAAGGGGTCTCTCGGCTGCACACCGAAGAGCATGCTGTTAAGCGTTTCGAGATATCTGGTGATCACGTAAGCGCTGATCAGGCCGAGCGCGACACCGATCACAGTCAAAGCCATTCCCTGCTTCAGAATCATCGTCAGCATCCGGCGGCGGTCGGCTCCGAGAGCCATGCGAATGCCAATCTCATGCGTGCGGCGGGACACTGAATAGGCCAGGACGCCATAGAGTCCGAGTGAAGCGAGTTGTTGCGCGAGGATTCCGAACAGACTCATTAGCTTGGCGAACAGCCGCTCGAGCGCGAGCGTTTCGTCGGCTTGTTCGATCTGCGTCTTGATATTGCTCAGCGGCAGATTGGGTTCGACTTCGCGAATGGCCTGACGAATGGCGCCGACATAAGCTTTGGGCTCGCTAACCGTGCGCACCTCAAATGACATTTGATTGGTGGAGCCGGGAGTTTGGAGCCACGATCGATACATCGTCGCCGGCGCCTCATCGCGTTGACTCGTGTACTTCGCATCTTTGACGACGCCGATGATCTCGATCGGATCGGGCCGCGCGATGTCCATGCTGAACGTTTGACCGATGGGATTGCCTGCGGGGAGATACTTCCGCACGAAGGTCTGATTAACGATGGCGACTTTCGGCGCCTTCAAGTCATCGTTTGACGTGAAGCCGCGCCCCAAGACCAGCGGGATGCCCATCGTCTCAAAGAAATTTTCCCTGACGTTGTGAAAGTAGACTTCCGCGGTCTGCGGCACCGTTCCGTCCGGTCCCGGCCTGGCGCCCGGAAGATCAAACGTCCCGTTCGACGACATTTGAGAGAGCAGCGGCACGCGCGAGAAAGTGACTGCTTTAACTCCAGGCACGGCTTCGAGGCGCGTGAATAACCGCTGATACAGATCCTTCAAACGATCGCCCTTGTAATCGAGCAAACTCGGATCGACATAAAAGAGCAGCAGGTTCTGTTCATTAAAACCGGTTTCGACTCGCTGCAGATTGATCACGGTACGAACCAGCAGTCCCGCGCCAATCAGCAGCAGCATTGAAAGCGAAACCTGGAGCACGACGAGCGCGCGGCTCAAAAGCGAGCGCGTGGTGGCGCTCGATCCGCGTTCCGTATCTTTCAGCGTCGGTGTCAGGTCGACGCGAGTGGCGCGTAGCGCGGGGACAATGCCGAAAACAATCCCGGTCAGGAGCGACAGGCCGAAAGTAAAAGCCAGGACCCGCAGATCGAGACGCGGGTTTATGGAATTTTCCCGGCCCGCCCATTCGCCCACGCTGATCAAACTATCTTTGATCCACAGCGCAAACAGGACTCCTGCGGCGCCGCCGAGCGTCGACAGCAGCACGCTTTCCGTTAGTAATTGCTGGATGAGGCGGCGGCGACTTGCGCCCATCGCCAGACGCACGGCGATCTCTTTCTGTCGCGCTGACGCGCGCACCAACAACAGGTTGGCGATATTCGCGCAGGCGATTAGCAGCACGAGGGCCACGATGCCGAGCAGAAGCCGAAGCGGTTTGGTGAAGAACTGCCGGCCACTCATCTCGCCCTGACTTCCCGACAGCGCTCCGAGATGCGGGTAATCCTTCGGGTCGAGTTGCGTAATCGGCTGTTGTCCTCTGGCGCGGCGTTGCGCCTGACGACCTTCGCGATGCTCCAGCGCTGATTGCTGGAATGCCAGATCCAGAGAGGCACGTGCCTGCTCGACCGTCGCTCCCGGTTTCAGACGGCCCATGATTCTCAGCCACCAATCGCCGGCGCCCATGAACTCAGAGCGTTCGCCGTTGACCTGCGTCTCCCATCCCAACGGAATGGCGACATCCATCGAAGTTCCCAGGTCCATCGCGCCTTCGAAACCTGGCGGCGCGACTCCGGCAATCGTGAACGCAATATTATTGAGATTGATTTGCTTGCCGATGATGTCGGCCCGTCCGCCGAAACGTTTTTGCCAGTAGTGGTGACTGATCACGGCGACCGGATTGGCAGCCGAGTTGTCATCTGCATAAGTAATCATCCGGCCGAGATAAGCAGGCACGCCGAGGACGTCGTAATAATTTCCGGTGACTGCCTGCGCGTTAGCCACGTCCACCAGACCATCTGCATTCACGTTCAATCCGATGGCGCCGAACGCCGCGATGTCTTCGCAAGCGCCGCGTTGTTCGCGCATGCGCACGAAAGTCTGGTAAGGAAACGAGGACCGCGTCGTCAGACCCGTGGTGGCATCGGTTCGGTTGGTCCCGTTGTGACTGCCGGGGGTGAACGGTTTGTTCGAGGTCGAATTGAATAGGACCAGGCGATCGGGATCCTTGACCGGCAATTTCTTCAGCAGCACCGCATCGACGACGCTGAACAATGCGGTGTTTGCGCCGATGCCCAGAGCCAGCGTCAACACGGCAATCGTCGTGAAGCCCGGATTCTTCCAGAGCATCTGCAAGGCGTATCGCAAGTCATGCCAGAGGCTGTTCATGATTCGTTCCTTCCCCGCGCGAGT
>DATANL010000661.1:0-13948 GCA_036266295.1 Pyrinomonadaceae bacterium
CCTCTTCCGCTGAAATGTATTCCTGCACAATTGCTCGCTTGCCATTCTTAACAAGATAGTTGAGATAAATCAGCGCTTCATCGCGGTCCTCCGCCAGAAAAACAAAACTGCTGCCGCCGCTGCCGGTTGCCGGCTTGACGATGCAGGGAAAGGTCATTTCGTCGAGATCGCGAATTGAGGATCCTGTAAGAGTCCGGGGCACTTCAAAACCGAGTTCGCTCAAAACTCTGAACGTCGTTAGTTTGTCCGAGAACCGGCTGATCACCTCTTCCGAATTTGCCGCTAAATGGACGCCCGCCTCCCCTAATCTGACACGGGCGGTGTTCAATAGCACCAAGGGCTCTTCGCCGCCGGGAATAATTATTTCGATTGCTGCCTTTTGGCAAACGGCTAACACCGACTCGGTGTAATTCTCTCGATCTATAAGAAACGTTTCCTCACAACCGCTTTGATAGTGGCCGAAAGCAAGCCGCGAGATGTCACAGCCAAATACGGTATATCGATCCGCCAGGTTGAGACACTTTAAAATCTCTGTACCAAGAGAAGCACCACCGATGCCCGCCACCATAACTCTCGTTCGCGTTTTCACAGGTCGATTCGTTTGTCCTCAGAGTTCGCAAAAAATCAAACTGGCGCCCGGCTCATGAGGCAGCCCGGTCACGACCGAGACTCACCAAAACAGCATGAACCGGATGGAGTCCTAACGTTATCTGCCTTACATGATCTTCAAATCAGGAAGCGGAACAATGAACCGCCCGCCCTGGCTACGATAGCCGGCCTGCTGTTCCAGAATCTCATCGGCTATGTTCCACGCGAGCAGCAGGGCATAATCCAACTTCTCCTCGAGCAGCTTTTCGGGAGCATAGATCGGGAGATGAACACCTGGCATATAACGTCCTTGTTTGACCGTGCTTCTATCTACCGCAAAGTCGAGTATCTCACGGCCAATTTGGCAATAGTTAAGCAACGTGCTGCCCTTTGCCGACGCACCATAAACTCCGATTCGCTTGTTGCGGGCCTTTAGATCTCTCAACAATGCCAACAGATTTCGGCGCACTGCTTCGACCTTATCTGCAAATCTCTGATAGAAGCGAGGATTAACGGCCCATTCTAATTCCTCAGCGCGCAAACTGTCCGCGCCCGACCTTTCATCGACGGGATGCGTATTGTCGTCGAGTCGTCTGCGCACAAAAACTCGCAAGGTACCGCCGTGGATTGGCACTCGGACGGCATCAGTAATAATGAGGCCATGCCGATTAAAAAGATGATCGAGCGCCGTCAAAGAGAAGTAACAAAGATGCTCGTGATAAATGGTGTCGAACTCAACCCGGTCGATTAAATCTTTGACATAAGGCACCTCAATCACGGCAATACCTTCCTCTTTAAGGAGCAACTGTAGACCCTGAGCGAATCCGTTTAGATCGGGCACATGTGCCAGCACGTTGTGCGCGTGAACTACGTCTGCCTGTTGTCCCTTTTCGGCAAGCTGCCGTGCTAAATCAACGCCAAAGAATTCCGCAATCGTCGGAATGCCACGCTCGCGTGCGACGCGCGCGATGTTCGTAGCCGGTTCGATACCCAGAACCGGAATGCCGCTACGCTGGTAACCCTGAAGCAGGTAACCGTCGTTGCTGGCAACTTCAATTACAAAGCTGTTCTGGTCAAGACCGCGGCCCGCTGTGAGCTCGGCGACCAGTTGCCCGGCATGTCGCAGCATCGTCTCAGAGAAGGACGAGAAATAAACGTATTCCCTGAATAGTTGCTCGGGAGGCACGGTCACGGTGATTTGCACCAGGGTACAAGCAGGACAAAAGACGAGTTCCAGTGGGTAAGTGGCTTCGGGCTTATCTAACTCGGCGGCGGTGAGTAAACCGTTGGCCAGAGGGGTTACGCCGAGATCAAGAATAGGGCGAAGTTCGGGGCTGCCGCACGCCCGGCACGCAGACGAGGGAGACTTGGTCATACATTCGCGCTAAGGAAGTCCTCATACCACCGAACTGTCCGCTGCAGTCCTTCCTCAAGGGTAAACAACGGCCGCCACTCGAGCATCCTCCGGGCCTTGGCGGCACTCAGATACTGATGCCTTATTTCATTCGTGGCCTCGTTGCGGACATCTGGTTTGAGATCGGAATTCATCAATGCCAGCAAGCGGTTCACGAGTTCAAGCACAGTCACCTGACTCTCGTTCGAAAAATTAAACGCTTCGCCGCGCAATGTTGGTTGGGTTGATAGCTTTTCGGCGAGCATTGTATAAGCGGCGGCGCCGTCCTCGACGTAAAAATAGTCCCGCACATATTCACCGTCGGAACGAATGACTGGTTGCTTACCCCGCAGGATCGAACGAATGGTTCCGGGCACTACCCGATTCCAGTTTAGATCGCCTCCTCCATAAAAATTGCCACAGCGAGTCGTGACTACCGGTAATTCGTAAGAAGTGGCATAGGTGTGCGCAATCAGATCGGCACATGACTTACTCACGTCATATGGATGTTTGCCGTTAAGCGAGGTCTGCTCGTCGTAAGGAAGGTGCTCGTGGTCGCCGTACGCTTTGTCCGAAGAGGCCAGGACGATCTGTTTTACTGTCGGACTTCGCCGGCAGGCCTCCAGCATTTTCCAGGTTCCGGCAATATTAGTTTCGAACGTGGACACCGGATTGCGATTCGCAATGCCGACGATCGTTTGGGCAGCCAAATGGAAAACGGTATCGATTTCGTATTCGCCGAGGACGCGCTCCAACAGTTTCTGGTCGGTGACGTCTCCGCGAACAACCTTGATCTGATCGAGAATTCCATCGCGAATCAGCGCAGATTGAGGAACCCAATCTCGAACCAAACATACGACATCAGCGCCACCGTCCAACAGCGAACGAACCAGCCACCCGCCAAGCAAGCCGGTCGCCCCTGTTACGAATGTCGGCCTGTCGTGCCAGAAGCCAGTCGTGGCGGCCACCTTCACTTCCAAATCTGCCATGGAGCATTGCCACTTTCCCACAAGCTCTGAAGCAAATGCATGTCCCGCTTAGTGTCCATGCATTGCCAGAACGCCTCGTGACGATAAGCAGCCAATTGACCGTCGGCGGCAAGCCGCTCCATTGCATCGGCCTCCAGGCTGCTTTGGTCTCCATCCAAATAGTCGAAAACTGCGGGCTCGAAGACGAGGAAGCCGCCGTTGATCCATCCCTCTCCGATCTGTGGCTTTTCGGTGAATTCAACCACGCGATCGCCGTCGAAAACGAGGCCGCCGAACCGGGCCGGGGGACGAACGGCGGTAACCGTGGCGATTCGGCCGTGTGATTTATGAAATGCCAACAGCTTATTAAGGTCGATGTTGCTCACTCCATCGCCATAGGTCACCATGAAAGTCGAATCCTTTAACCACGGGTCAAGCCGCTTGACGCGACCGCCCGTGTAGGTCTCTTTCCCTGTCTCTATCAGATGAACGACCCAGTCTTCACCTTCACTAGCGTGCTTGGTCACCTCGCCGGTTTGCAGATTCATCGTCATGCTGCCGTTCAACTTTTGGTAATCCAAAAAATAACGTTTTATCTCACCGCCTTTATAACCCAAAGCAATAAAGAACTCTCTCAATCCATAATGTGCGAAATGCTTCATGATATGCCACAGGAGTGGATGCCCCCCGATTTCGATCATCGGTTTGGGCTTGAGTTCGGTTTCCTCCGAAAGTCGGCTTCCTAATCCGCCTGCCAGAATCGCGACCTTCATTTGGCATTCTCCAAAACAAACGAATCGTTCACTTTTGCGCCATTGGCGTTGGGGCCGCGCGTGTGCCAACGCAACATCGGCCTGACAACCCCCGGCATGGGGCCGGCATAGTCGCCTCGCGCCGAATCGCCATCGAGGCTGTCTATCACCTGGAAAGCAACCGCGTCGCGCTCGAAAAAATGGACCTTCACCGGATCGACTGTACTCAGCGCCGCCGACACAATGACCGTGCCTTCCGCAAGGAAGTTGCCGGGGATCCAGGCCGTGCTGACATATCTACCCACGGGCCGCGGGCGCCGATGCCAGGCAGGATCCATATCGCTGGCGATAAAAGCCAACACACCCTCCTCATTCGTGAAGTGGTAATTCGGTACCAGCACGTGCCCGGGTTCGATTATCTCAAACTCCATTTCGACGCCCACGGAGCGGCGGATGTCAATTGCATCGCTGATCCTCCCATCCTCGGTCCGAACGCGTACCGCGCGAAGAACCGCGATCTCGTTTCCGGGTGCTTGCGCGACCTCAGTCCACTCACGCGCCGCCATTGTTCCCAGTTGAGACTTGAGATACGAGCCAACCACCTTATGTGAAGGGCCGTCTTCAACGATTGTGCCGTCACCAAGCAGAATCGTACGCTCGCACAGACGCGTGACTGCGGGCATGTTATGCGAAACAAAAAGTACCGTGCGCCCCTGAGCCCCCACGTCTTTCATTTTGTTCAGGCACTTGCGCTGGAAACTTGCGTCGCCCACGGCGAGCACTTCATCGATCAGAAGAATATCCGGCTCCAGGTGTGCGGCGACAGCAAACGCCAGCCGCACATACATGCCGCTCGAATACCGCTTGACAGGTGTATCGAGGAACTTACCCACCTCGGCGAACGCGACGATCTCGTCGAACTTTCGCCCAATCTCATTATGAGTCATGCCCAGGATTGCACCGTTCAGGTAGATGTTCTCCCGCCCCGATAGCTCTGCGTGAAATCCTGTTCCGACTTCGAGCAGACTGCCGACGCGCCCCCGCAATTCGACGCGTCCGGTCGTGGGCTCAGTAATGCGGGAAAGTATTTTCAGTAGCGTTGATTTTCCCGCTCCGTTACGTCCAATGATGCCGACCACTTCGCCGGGCGCGATCTCGACATTCACATCCTTGAGCGCCCAAATCCTGTCGTCGGCCTTCGCGGCCGGACCCGTACGCCGAGCCTGCTGAAAAGGTCTCCGGATAAAGTGCATCAACGATTCGCGCAACGTACCATACGCCGCGTCGCGGACGTTGATGCGATACTGTTTGCCCAAATTGTTGACCCGAATGATGGGTTCCATGTTCTGAGATGCTGGATATTATCAGCTCATGAATGCAATCCGCTATTACCCGAGGCCCTCAGGGCTACGTGACATTAACGACATCCGTGGTGGTGGAGATATTCGTAAGACGGGCCCCTGCGGCGCGCAAACCGAGTGCTGAATCATGAGTCCCACGAGGATGCAGCTTTGCTTCAAATCTAAACTATGTCAGCAAAGTGCCTCTCCATGCGCGCGAATGAAAAAGCGGAATAAATCAGCAGGACAGCGGTAATGATCGTTGACGCCGCCAGCGATTTCCACTCAAACGGGCGATTCGCAAAAACCGCGACCCGGAAATTATCGATGATTCCCGTAACTGGATTGAGCATGACGGCCCAACGCCAGCGTTGCGGTATCAGGTTAAGTGGGTAGATTATCGGCGAAGCGAACATCCACAGCTGAAGTAGAAAAGGAATTGCGTAACGGATATCGCGATATTTGACGTTAAGGGCGGAAAGCCACATGCCAACAGCAAGGGCCAGTAGCGTTATCAATATGACCAGAGGGACAATCATCAACATCGTCCAGCTCGGACGCACGTGGTAATACCACATCAAGCCAATCTGAATCACGAACGCCAATGCCAAATCAACGAGACCCGCGGCTATGGCGCCCGCCGGCACAAAAATCCGCGGGAAATAAATCTTAGTAATCAGGTGGGCGCTGCCCACGAGGCTGTTCCCGCTATTAGTGATGGCATTGCTGAAAAATGTCCAGATGACCAACCCGCTGTAAGTAAATAACGGGTAAGGTACATCTGATTTAATTCCTGCAAGTCTGCCGAAGAGAATGGTAAAAATAAGCATCGTCAGTAAGGGCTGAAGAATTGCCCAGGATGCGCCGAGAAATGTTTGCTTGTAACGAACCTTGACGTCGCGCCAGGTCAGGAAATACAGAAGCTCGCGGAAGGTGAACAGGTCTCTGAGGGGAAGCGAAAACCACGACCTATTAGGTTCAATGATCACTACCTGCTCTTCTGAGGTCACAGCGAAAGTCTCCTTGCGAGTTCAATAAGTGAAATCGGGATACGTCCGATCCCGGTCGATGATGGTTCGGTGCTCGCAGGGCGGCCATTCAATCCCAAATGCCGGGTCGTCCCAGCGGACGCCCGAGGCAAATTCCGGCGCGTAAACTTCGGACATATCGTAAGAGACTTCAGCTCCGGCAGTGAGTGTTTGATATCCGTGTGCAAAACCCGCGGGAATGTAAAAACATAAGTAATCGTCTTCCGTCAATTCGACTCCAACCCATTGCTTGAAGGTCGGAGATTCGCGCCGTAGATCCAGTGCGACATCATAAATGGATCCGCGGGTACAACGGACCAGTTTGGGTTGCGCATAAGGTGGCAATTGAAAATGCATGCCGCGCAATGTGCCCTTGGATCGGTTACGCGAGACGCAGCATTCGACCAATCGGCCCTCGAGTCCTTGGGCCGCAAACTCTTTTGCGGACCAGGTCTGTGCGAAAAAACCGCGTTCGTCTTCGAATTTTTCCAATTCGACAATAAAGGCGCCTTTGAGCTTGGTTTCTTTGAACCGCATTTGTCTTATCGCAGCCAATAACGCGTGTAGTCTAGCAACGGTTTAATTCCGCTGCCAAATTACAAGTACTTTATGGCCGATAAAAACCCTGATCGCCGCCGGCGGAGATCTATTGGCTCGCTTCGGTACCGTGCCACGTATTGATTTTGTCTATTACTTCGTCCACTTGTGCCGATGATAATTGCGGAAACATCGGCAGGCTCAAAATCTCTCGCGCTGTCGACTCGGTCTCACGTAACGACGTGTAATTTTTTATTCGGCCAGCATAGGCTGGCTGCTGATGGACCGGGACCGGATAGTGTATGGACGTACCAATGCCGTGGCGACGGAGAAAATCCTGTAAAGAGTCGCGCATCCTGCTCCGAACCACATATTGATGGTAGACATGCGTCGCTGCGGATGTTACCGGTGGCGTAGTCAGGCGATCCAGTCGCGCGAGGGAATTTTCATACCGCTCCGCAAGCTTGATCCGATGGTTGTTTGCTTCGTTCAGATAACGCAGCTTCACTCGGAGAATGGCTGCCTGTAATTCGTCGAGACGACTGTTGAAACCAGGAATGCTGCTAATGTATCGCGTTTGCCAACCATATTCACGGAGCGACCTGACTCGATCTGCAAGTTCTCGATCGTTACTTACCACCGCGCCCCCGTCACCGAGGGCGCCTAGATTTTTCGTTGGATAAAAACTGAACGCCGCGATATCTCCAAAAGACCCAACTTTCTGTTTGTTCCAGGCCGCTCCATGGGCCTGCGCACAATCTTCGATCACCCGAATGCCATAACGTGTGGCGATCTTCATGATGTCCGTCATTCGGGCGGGATGACCGTACAAATGAACAGGAACGACAGCTTTGATTGAACCGGGGAGTTGCTGGATTGTCTCTTCCAGGCCGGCAACATCCATAGTGAAAGTCTGCGGGTCTATATCGACAAATATCGGGCTGGCACCGCAAGCCTCGATAGCTGCCACGGTTGCGACCGCTGTGTGAGACACAGTAACTACGAAGTCGCCAGCGCTTATGTCACAGGCGCGCAAGGCAAGGCACAGCGCGTCCGTGCCATTCGCTACTCCAACCCCATGAGCGACACCGAGGTAAGCTGCGAACTCCGTCTCAAACGATTCCACCTCTTGACCGAGGATGTATGAGCCGCGCTCGAGTACGCGCTTGATGGCCGCATCAATCTCGTCCTGGTGAGCAAGATAACTTGCGACGGGGCTCGTTTGCGGTATTGGAATGGTCACGTCCTGGCCGATGGTGGCTTAAAGATAATTGGTCAGATGGCGCCGAAAAAAATCGATGGTTCGAGTGAGGCCGTCTTTTAGTTGCACCTGGGGCTGCCAACCGAGCGTCTCCTTAATATAACGATAGTCGGCATGGTAATCGCCGATGTCGATGCGTTGTCTATTCGCAGGGAACGAGCAAATCTCGTAGCCCCCCTCGCCACCGTTTGCTTCTATAAGAGCATCCGCCAACTCCTTGAGATTTATCGCGCGTTCACCGCCAAGGTTAAAGACTCGGCCGTTTGCGCGCTCACTGATGGCTGCCGCCAACAGGGCGTCGACGGCATCATCGACATAATTGAAATCGCGCAATTGTGTTCCCTCCCAAACCTGGAAGGGGCGTCCTTGCAGTAGCAGTGAAATCCAAAGACCAAGGAACGTCTGCCGTGCATCCCTGACGCGCATTCGTGGGCCATAAGTGTTGGTGAGCCTCAAGGCAGTCGCCTGGATGCCATATACGTTGTTGTAAAGAATGTGATACCACTCGCCGGCCATCTTATTGATGCCGTTTACGTCGACGGGTCGCAGCAGATGACTTTCGTTGACCGGCAAAAAATCCGCTCTTCCGTAAATTTGTCGCGTGCTGGCGAAGACGATTTTTATTGCGGGATTGTGCTTGCGACAAGCCTCAAGAATTGAAAGCTGTGCGAGACAATTGATCTCCAGATCGGTGTAGGGATCTTCCATCGAATCCATATGACTGGTTTGTCCAGCCAGATTGAACAGATAGTCCTGGCCCTGGACCAGATATGCCATGCTGTGACGATCACGGACGTCCGCAATATTCACCCGCAGCCGGTCTTCAAGGCCGTCGATGTTGAAAAGGCTACCGCCGTATTCCGGAATCAAGCTGTCGACCAGCGTGAGGCTTGCACCACAATTGACTAAACGGTGGGCCATGTTCGAACCAATGAAACCCAGACCGCCGGTAATCAATACGCGTTTGCCCTGAAATGATTGGATGAGGTTCATGCTCTCGTTAAGGAATTGAATGTTCGACTTCGCGGTCACATAAGAAGCCCTCGCGCGGCCCACCATGAAACGCAGTCTCATGGAATCAGCGCGCCGACCACTTTTTCCAACTGAGCACTCGTTAGTTCCGGATACATAGGCAGGCTCAGGACCTTGGCCGCCGCGCGTTCGGTCTGCACGAGCTTTTGGTCCGCTATTTCATGATCCTGGTAGGCAGGCTGCAAATGGAGTGGCACCGGGTAATGAATGCCCGTGGCGATGCCTTCGTTATTCAGGGCCGCGCGCAAGGCTTCACGATCCGCGGTCCGGACGACAAACAGATGCCATACCGACTCTGCGTCTTTCGCTATGACTGGTAGTTCCAAGCCACGGCCTTGAAGCGCGTCCAGATAGAAATCAGCATGCCGCCGGCGCGCCTGGTTCCAATCGTCCAGATGACGCAGCTTCACCCGCAGGATAGCCGCCTGCATTCCATCGAGCCTGCTGTTCACACCCTCGATTTTATGCGTGTACTTATCCATGCGACCGTGATCGGCCAGGACGCGAACTTCCTCAATTAGTGTCGTGTCATGACTGACAACCGCGCCCGCGTCTCCATATGCTCCCAGATTTTTTCCTGGATAGAAGCTAAAACAAGCGGCATCGCCGAATGAACCGACTCTGCGACCGCGCCAACGCGCGCCGTGTGCTTGTGCCGCATCCTCGATGACTCGCAAACCATGGCGTTCCGCGACTCGCATGATCGCGTCCATGTCGCAAGGCTGTCCGTAGAGATGCACGGGGATGATTGCCTTTGTACGCGAAGTGATCGCCGGTTCAATCAGCGCCGGATCCATGAGCATGGTATCTTCGCTGATGTCGATGAAGACCGGGCGAGCTCCCGACATTGAAATCGCTTCTGAGGTGGCAATAAAAGTGTGCGCGACGGTAATTACTTCGTCACCTTTACCAATGCCCAATGCGCGAAGAGTAAGATGAATCGCATCGGTGCCGTTGGCGACGCCCACGCATGCGCTGGTTTCGCAATAGTTCGCGAATTCGGATTCGAATTCCGTAACCTCTTTCCCGCCGACAAATGCCGATGCCTCAATCGTGCTTTGGATCGCGGTGTCAATTTCAAATCGTATTGATTGATACTGTTGGAATAAATCAACTAATTGGATCACGAATTAACTGGTCCTTAGAGTCTGTTTGTAGTGAAAAATGCCGCCTTTGACAGTAACATTGCTCGCTAATTACTGTACATGCCTCAGACGGCTCGCGAGCAACAAAGGCGACAGGCGATGAAGCGATTTTTTATTACCGGCGGCGCTGGGTTCATAGGTTCAGCGTTCGTGCGCATGTTGATGGCTCAGGTCTCAGACTGCGAAGTCATAAACTTCGACGTCCTGACCTACGCCGGCAATCTGGACAATCTGATCGGGATCGAGGGAAAGAACTATAGTTTCGTTCGCGGAGATATTTCCGAACGTGAGGACGTGATGGCGGCGCTGGGTCCTGATGTTGACGCTATTATCAACTTTGCGGCTGAGTCTCACGTGGATCGCAGCATCGAGTCAGCCGATGAATTTGTGCGCACCAATGTTCTTGGTACGCAGGTATTGCTCGATTGCGCGCGCGCGCGCAAGGTGAGGCGCTTTGTCCAGGTCTCAACCGACGAAGTCATGGGCAGTCTGGTGGAGAATGATGCCGCATTTTTCACTGAGGGTTCGCCGTTTCAGCCGAACAGCCCTTACGCTGCCTCAAAGGCTGCCGCGGAACATCTGGTGCGCGCGGCCCATTACACCTTTGGACTTGATACGGTAATCACGCGCTGCGGAAACAATTATGGCCCCCGTCAGTTTCCGGAAAAATTTCTGCCGTTGATAATCGCGAACGCGATGAACGATGAGCCGATTCCGGTTTACGGCGACGGCGGGAATGTCCGCGATTGGATCTACGTCGATGATCATTGTCGGGCGATATTGCTGTCGCTCGAAAAAGCCGAGGCTGGAAAGACGTATAACATCGGGGCGCGCAATCAAAGACGAAACCTCGAGGTGGCCAAATCGGTTCTGGATCATCTCGGAAAGCCTCATTCGCTGTTGACCTTCGTGAAAGATCGCCCGGGGCACGATCGCCGGTACGCAATTGATCCCTCTTTAATAGAGTCGGAGCTCGGCTGGAAACCACGCGAGACGTGGGAGGGCGGACTTGGCAAGACTATCGACTGGTACCGGAACAACGCGAAATGGGTCGAGCGCGCGCGCAGTGGAGCTTATCGTGAATTCTACGCGCGACAATATGGAAACGAGGTCGCCGCACGTTGAAGGTTGTCGTTACCGGCGCCACAGGTCTGGTTGGGCGGGCCACGATTTCGACATTCGCAGCCAAAGGCGCGAACGTCGTTGGATTGACTCGCGCCCAACTCGATGTCAGCGATGAATCTGCGGTGCGCGAGATTCTCGGCGCGGAACAGCCGGACGTGGTGGTGAACTGCGCGGCCTGGACCGATGTAGACGGTTGCGAGATCGACCACGATCGCGCGTTTCGCGCGAATGCACTCGGGCCTGAGCTGTTGGCCCGGGCCTGCCGCGACTCCGGTTCGCTATTAATAACGATTTCGACTGATTATGTTTTCGACGGTGCCAGGGACGGATTCTATACGCAACGCGATCAGCCCAATCCCCAGAGCGTTTATGCTCGGTCGAAGCTCGCAGGCGAGCAGCGGGCACAGACAGCCTGGGCGCGCACGGTCGTGGTGCGCAGCGCCTACATCTTTGGCGAGTCCGGCAGAAATTTCTTGTGCGCGTTTCTCGACAGCGTTCGCGCGGGCAAACAGGTGAAAGCCATCAATGATGCGTGGGGAACTCCGACTTATGCGCCACACCTGGCGGCGCGACTATACGAGTTGGCCACGCGCGACTTGCCCGGCCTTTACCACGTGGTGAATGCCGGCGAAGGCGCGAGCTTTGCTGAATTTGTCGATAAGGCTTTGGAAATCGGCGGCCTCGACCGTTCGCTTTGCGAAACAGTCTCAATGGATTCGCTGCGGCGGCCCGCGCCGCGACCACGGAACTCGCGTCTGCGCTGTCTGCTTTCGGAAGCGATTGGGCTGCCCCCGATGCCTCTGTGGCTCGCCGCGCTGCGGGAACACGTAAACGGCGCCAGCGGGGCATCAAAGTCCCAAACCACCTGATTTGCGGAGAGGCGGGTGTCTGATATCATGTCCAATCCACGCTCTGAGGATTTAAAGGGATTTACTGAATTATGACTCAAGATGAACGTTTGGTTCCGGCACGGCCTGGTCGAGAACTGGATCGCACGCTCACCGATCTAACTCAAAGCCGCGGATATGGCGGCCGTTACGGTGGTTCGGCGGCCGATGTCAACCTTAAGGAATATCTCTTCGTCGTCCTTAAGCGGAAGTGGCTGATTATGAGCATGGTGCTCATCGTGACTACTCTCGCCGTCATTCAGGCCTATCGCGAACCATCCATCTATGAGGGTGCGACGACCATCAGGATCGAACAGAAGACGCGCAGCATTCTTCAGAGCGGCAATGGCGGCCTCGTTATTGGTCAGAGCGATCCGAATTTCTGGGGGACGCAGTTGCGGCTCCTGCAAAGCGAATCGCTCGCCCGACAGGTCGTGCTGAAACTCGATCTGCAACACAACCCCGTTTTTTTTGGCCCCCAGGGACAGAGCACCGTGTTCGCTTCGCTCAAGCGCATTTTTTCGAATGATTCCGCCCCGAAAAAATCGACGGCGCCGGTGACCAAACCCAGGGATGATCGGGATGACAAGGTTGACGAAGGAGAGTTCACTGACGCGCAATTGGCTGCGCTCGAACCTTACGAAGACGCCATCACTAGTAGTGAAGTGGTTGAGCCGCAACCGCAGACGAACCTTGTCATAATTCGTTATCGCCATACGGATCCTTTGTTGGCGCAAAAAATCGCCGACAGCCTTGCCGAAGTTTTTGTCGCAAATAATCAGGCCCTGCAACAGAACGACAGCAGTAAGGCGTCGCAGGATCTGGGGCAGGAAATTGCGAAGTATCAGGAACAGGTCCATGAAAAGGAGCAAGGGGTATTCGCTTACGCGAAACAATATAATTTGCCTTTGGACAGTGCCCCGGGCGCCAATATCACGCAGCAGCGCGTGGCCACCTACAGCTCGCAATTGCTGGAAGCCGAGAATAACAAGCGAAATCTTCAGGCCGCATATGACTCCGCCCGCTCTGCGCCGGATCCGCTCTCGATTCCCGAGGTGCAGAAAAGCGAGCGCGTAACCAAGTTGCGGGAGAAGATCACCGAGCTGAAAGACCGGGACACCGCGCTACAGGAGAAGTACACCAGGGAGTGGCCCGAGGTAATCCAGGTCGAGGCACAGATTACTCAGCTCGAGGCGGAACTCAAGAAGGCGCCGGCTGAGGTGATTGCTTCGATGAAGGCGAAGGCTGATGCTGCGAGTACCCAGCTCCAGGGATTGCAGTCAGCTTACGCGAAAGAAAGTGGCGTGACGGCGGAACAGACCAAGAACATTATCGAGCTGACCTCGAAACGCGCAGACCTCGCCAGCGATCAGCAGTACTTGAATACACTTTTCCAGAAGCGACGCGAACTTAACGCGGTGTCGAACGACACCGGAACGAACGTCTCGATTGAAAACCGGAGTCGCCTGCCCGGCGGGCCGGTGGGACCGGCGCGCATGAGGACGATTGTGATCGCTTTCTTCCTGTCGCTGTTGGCGGGCATCGGTCTCGCGTTCCTGCTCGATTTTCTCGACGATACGATTAAGACCGTCGACGATGTCGATCGGTATATCAATCTGCCGGCCCTCGCTTTGATCCCGGCGATGCGCAGCGACAAACCGCGCCTGCGCGGTAGTGAGGCGCTGGTCGATCCGAACGAAGCCACGGCCCTGACAATGGTGAAGGACGTCCGATCGCCGATCGCCGAAGCGTATCGCCACTTGCGCACGTCGCTATTGTTGTCGTCGGCGGGCACGGCGCCGCGCACGATCCTGGTCACCTCGAGCCAGCCCTCAGAAGGCAAGACCACGACCGCCATTAACACCGCTTTCATGCTGGCGCAGACCGGCGCG
>DATANL010000662.1:0-13843 GCA_036266295.1 Pyrinomonadaceae bacterium
CCATGCGGTTTGCGATTTCCATTGTCTTAGTCTCGAGCTGATCTGCCGGCACAACGTGGTTCACCAGCCCGATTGCCAACGCCGTATCGGCATTGATGATTTCGCCCGTGAGGATCATCTCCATGGCTTTGCCTTCGCCCACCAGACGCGTCAGCCGCTGCGTGCCACCGCCGCCCGGAATGATTCCGAGATTGATTTCCGGCTGACCGAACGACGCTTTGTCGCTGGCCACGCGCAGGTCGCAAGCCAGAGCGACTTCGCAACCACCACCCAGGCAATAACCGTTCACCATGGCGATGATCGGTTTGGGGAAGCCGTCGATCGCGTTAAAGAGCGAACGATCCAGCATCACTTCGCGTTGCTGGATCGCGGTGCGCTCGGCGAATTCAGCGATGTCCGCGCCCGCGATGAAAGCCTTGTCGCCGGCTCCGGTTAATACCACGACGCGCACCGAATCATCGACCCGCAACTCATCGAGCACGGCTGCGCCTTCGGCGCGAGTTTGAATGTTCAGAGCGTTACGCTTCTCAGGCCGGTTGATGGTGATAATAGCGACGCGCTCGCGACGCTCGACCAGAATGGTCTCGTAGGTACTCAAGTTGGTTGCTCCTAATTTGTTTGAGAAAGTAAATCATATCTATTTGCCATTTTCCATCGGGCATTTCTCATTTGTATTTGATGGCGCGGTCTGGACGAGGTCAGTCGACAAATGAACAAATGACAAATGTCCAATGAACAAATGCTAAATAGTTTTTGAATTGTTTGAGGAACTCTACGAATCGGTCGGCGTGGCTGCTTGTTCGTCCGCTACCCAGGACACAAAGAGCCGCGTCCAGTTTTCGGAAGGTTCGGCGATTTGCACGCCGACGCGCGCGGTGCCGAAAATCGCTGGTGATAATCGAACCACGGTGGCGGTCGCTTCGGTAGGTGAGCCGTCGGGCTTGTGTGCGCGGATGTAAAGTTTTTCGCCTATGCTGACCTTCTGGTTCAAATGGAACAGCGCGCCGGAAGTCGAGATGTCGTCGGTCTCAGTCGGTTCGCTCCAGGCCGCGCCATCGTCTGAGCGGCCCGACACCACGATGGGCAGCCGCAGCGCCATGCGCAGCGCAAATCGTCTTTCTTCATTCTGGTAAGGAGTGCTCATAACAGTCGCCACCCGCTCTACTGTTCCTCCGGATTCTCGTTAACTGCTGCGCGCCGATTGCGTCCTTTCGCCGTCGGTCCAGTCATAGAAACCCTGGCCGGTCTTCTTGCCCAGTTTCCCTTCGCTGACCATTCGCCGCAGGATGTCGGGTGGGCGAAAAGTTTCTGAACCGAGCTTGCCGTGCAAGTACTCCGCGATATTGAGGCGCACATCGAGACCAACCAGGTCGGTCAAACGCAGTGGACCCATCGGATGGTTATAGCCGAGTTCCATCGCAGTGTCGATGTCGCGCGCGCTCGCCACACCCTGCTCGACCATCCGCATGGCTTCAAGGCCCAACGTCACTCCCAGACGGCTGGAGGCAAACCCCGGAACGTCGCGTACCACGATCGGTTCTTTCTTCATCTGCAACGCAACCTGCCGCACCACGCGGGTCGTGTCGTCGCCTGTTTGCCGTCCCACGACGATCTCGACCAACTTCATAATATGCACCGGATTGAAAAAGTGCATCCCGATTACCTTTTCAGGCCGGGCCGCGTCGCCGGCAATCTCTGTGATCGATAATGAAGAAGTGTTGGTGGCCCAGACGCAGTGCGAATCGGTGGTCGCTTCGCAGTCGCGTAACAAATTCTGCTTTAGTTCGAGGTTCTCAGGCGCTGCTTCGATAATCAAATCGGCCGCACTGAGATCTTTCAATTCGGTAGTAATCGCGATGCGCGCGAGCGTCTCATCGCGCTCGGCTTCGGTAACTTTGCCGCGTTCGATGCCTTTAGCCAGATTCCGCTCGATCGATTGTCTGCCGCGATCGACCGCGGCCTGGTTAACGTCGCGCAATACGACGCGGAAACCGGCGGCGGCGGCCACCTGGGCGATGCCGTGGCCCATCGTGCCGGCCCCGAGCACACCAATCGTGTGAACCGGGGGTTGCGCGACAGCCATCTCTTTTTCGTCCGAGTGTGCGTTCACTAATTAGAAAGCTAATCGAACAGTCTGGTGGAACGCGCTCAAGGTCAGGGGCCTGCCTGGTTCGACTAACTTGTACACTGTTATTTATACTATACGCGCAACTGAAAACGCCAACTGATTTCCTTTAACCGATTACAGGCGAAACGTTTGGAGTGCGGCGGCTTGACGCCGCTTTCTAACTCAACGGGATTAGTGCGATTAATAAAAGCGCCGTCAAGCCGGCGCTCTCCAAAGAGGAGCACAACAACTTGGCCAACGAAGAACTCCGCCGACAGGTCGTGATCATCGGATCGGGTCCCGCGGGCTTAACTGCGGCGATCTACACCGCGCGCGCGAATCTGAACCCCTTGCTGATTGACGCCCCGGCCGACACCGACCGGCAGACGACGCCCGGCGGGCAATTGATGATTACGACCGACGTTGAGAATTATCCGGGGTTCTCGAAGGGCATCGAAGGCCCTGAATTGATGATGGAGTTCCGCAAACAGGCCGAGCGGTTCGGCACTGAGTTTCTCGAGGAATGGATCACCAAGGTCGAATTGGGATCGCGACCGTTCACCCTGCACACGGAAAATCGCATCGTTAAGGCGGACACGCTGATCATTGCGTCGGGCGCGTCGGCGAAGTGGCTTGGCGTTCCCGGCGAGGCGAAAACACCGAAAGGTTTCGGCGGGAACGGCGTCTCTGCCTGCGCCACTTGCGACGGACCGTTGCCGGCATTTCGCAATAAGCGCCTGGTGGTGGTGGGCGGCGGGGACACGGCGATGGAAGAAGCGACGTTTCTGACTCGTTATGCGTCGCGCGTCTACCTGGCCCATCGTCGCGACAAACTGCGAGCTTCGAAGATCATGCAAGAGAAAGCATTCCGAAACGAGAAGATTGAGTTTCTTTGGAATACCGAACTCGCAGAAATTCTCGGGACTCACGAACAAGGCGTCACCGGCGTGCGGCTGCGCGATACGAACTCAGGCGCTGAGAAGAATTTCGATTGCGAAGGAGTCTTCATCGCCATCGGTCACAAGCCGAATACCGAACTGTTCAAAGGACAGATTGACATGGATGCCGTCGGCTATCTAAAGACCAACGGCCATTCAACGGCCACGAATATCCCGGGCGTGTTTGCGTGCGGTGACGTGCAGGACTCAGTCTATCGACAGGCGGTCACGGCGGCGGGCACCGGATGTATGTCGGCAATTGATGCGGAACGTTTTCTCGATCACCTGCCGGTTGAAATGCCGGACGGAGAAGAAGTCACGATTGAAGGTGAACACGTCACCGCCGATCGAAAATTGATTATCGAACCGAACGGTGAAGTTGTGTCGAACGAACCTGTTTGAGTAATTGTCTCCGCGGTGGGATTAACCACAGAGGACACAGAGAGGAAACAAGAGGAAAATGACAACGAGGGCGCCGGCACAGTCGTAATGCTTTCTCTGTGTCCTCTGTGGTTCTCTGCTACTTACCTGAGGCAGCAATCGCGTCGCGAATCATTTGTCGCAACCCGTCGGGTTTCCAGTTCTCCCCGGCTGCCTCTTTCCCGTTGACAAAGAAACTGGGCGTGCCTCTCAGGCCGAATGAGTGCGCGCGCTTGCCATCCTGGAAGATGCGCTGCGCTACCGACTCGCCACTTAAATCCTTCATGAATTGATCCGGGTTAATGCCGATCTGTTTCGCATAGTCGGCAAACACCGGCACCAAATCCTTTTCCGGGACCCACTTCGCCTGGTTCTCATAGAGCAGGTCGTGCATCTCCCAGAATTTGCCTTGCAAGCCTGCCGCTTCCGCGGCCTGGGCGGCCATCAGTGCATGTTCGTGCATCGGCAGCAGCGGCAATTCGCGAAAGATAACTTTCAGTTTATCGCCGAACTCACCCTCGATTTTTTTGACTTCCGGATACAACGAACCGCAGGTGGGACACTGAAAATCGCCAAATTCCTCGAGCGTTACCGGCGCATTGGGATTGCCACGCACGTGCGCCGGCTCAGCCCCTTTAACTTCAGTGGCCGGATCGGGCGTCGGCGTCGGCGGGTTGTTCGATTGACGGGATGAACGCAACACAGCCCAGCCGGCGGCCACGGCGCCGACGAGCACAATAACGATGATCGCAAAAGGTAGAATGCGTTTCATAAATTAACCGTAACGACTCAAGCCACCGCCGCCAGCGTTCCCGCTAAGGATCGAAACACTTCGCGCCCGTCGCTCGAGCCGAGCAAATCTTCGCAAGCTCGTTCCGGATGTGGCATCAATCCCATGACGTTGCGCTCCCGGTTACAGATGCCCGCGATGTTGTCGCGCGAGCCGTTCGGGTTAGCCGCGTCAGTGGTCTCGCCGTCCGCATTACTATAACGAAATATGATTCGCCCCTCGCGCTGCAATTCTGCGAACGTGACGTCGTCACAAACGTAATTCCCTTCCGCATGCGCGATGGGCATGCGCAGGACGCTGGCCGCTTTCATCTCGTGCGTGAACGGGGTGTCCGTGTTCTCGACGCGTACGTGCACGTAATCACAAATGAAATGAAGATCGCGATTGCGAATCAGCGCGCCCGGCAAAAGACCCGCCTCGCACAAAATCTGAAAGCCGTTGCAGATTCCCAGCACCAGGTTACCTTTGGCCGCGAATTCTTTTACCGAATTCATCACCGGCGAGAAACGCGCCAGGGCGCCTGCCCGCAAATAATCGCCGTAAGAAAAGCCACCGGGAATAATTACCGCGTCGTAGGTGGACAGGTCCGTTTCGCGATGCCAGATGAAATTAACCGGCTGGCCCACATGTTTCGAGATCACGTGATACGCATCGTGATCGCAATTGGAACCCGGGAAAACTATGACGCCGAATTTCATAACTTGTCCGCTTTATCGACTCAATTCCCTCTCCCCCTGGGAGAGGGTCAGGGTGAGGGATTAGCGCCTCTATCGTAGGCCCGCACCCCCGCCCTCTCCCAGGGGGAGAGGCGTGCGCGCCCACTACTCTTCAATCTCCACGCGAAAGTCTTCGATTATCGGATTCGACAGCACTTCATGCGCCAGGCGGGTCGCCTCAGCCCGCGCGTTCTCTTCAGATACCCCGTTGCTCAAAGCTATCTCGAAGTATTTTCCCTGCCGAATATCGCTCACACTTTCAAAGCCCAGCAACTGGACTGAATGTTTGATCGCCTTGCCCTGCGGGTCCAGGACGCTGGGCTTTAAGGTGACGTAGACTTTGGCTTTCATCGTGGTGACTGGTTCGGAACGGAAGATATTACGCTAAAACATTGCGTAACCAGTAGCCGATATCATACTATTTCCGCCGTTGTAAGGAGCCTTTCCAAAAGAGCACGATAAATGTCTTCTCCATATTCGGAACCAGCACCTTCATCAGGCGCGCCCGGCGGCAAGACCAGCTTCATGACTCTCGACTCGAACGTCGCGGCGATGCTGTGTTACATCCTGAATTTTGTTTGCTGTCTCGGACTGGTGCTGTCCATAATTTTCGCCATTACCGAAAAAGAGAACCGCTTCGTGAAGTTCCATGCGGTGCAATCTCTTTTTCTCACCGGCCTGCAAATCGTCGTAGGAATCCTCGTGGGACTGCTGGGTATCGTCCTGTCGCTGGCGCTCCACATGATCGACATGGAGTTTCTGGCGTGGATTCTGATCCTCGGATTGCGGTTCCTGCTCTTTGCGATCTTCATCGTGTTTTGGATCATTGCCGGCATCAAGGCCTACGGCGGCCAATGGTACAAACTGCCAATCATCGGCGAATTCGCCTGGAAAACTGTTAACAACTAAATCTTTGCACCCTGACAGGAGGAACTTGTAAATGGATACAGGCAAGTCTGCACTTGGCCTTGACGGAAATATCGCGGCCGCCCTCGGCTACCCGGTCGGCATCATCGCCATCATCTGCCTCGTAATGGAAAAAGAGAATCGCTTCGTGAAGTTTCACGCACTGCAATCGATTCTCCTTCACGTGCTCTTCATCATTCTCATGATTGCCGTTTGGCTCTTAACGATCGTGCTGGTGATCGCAGGAGCCGCAGCCAGCGCTGCCAGCAGTAGCGCGGGCGGCGCCATGGGCGGCATTGTGGGTCTGCTTTTCAGTTTGATTTGGCTGGTAGTCGTGGTCGCTTACATCGGCGGGCTGATTTTCGCCGCGGTCAAGGCCTACGGCGGCAACATGTTCAAGCTGCCCATCATCGGCAACATGGCCGAGAAGTGGTCCGGCGGTCCCGTTTCCGCGTAACTACAGTTAAGAAAGTGGCACAGACTTCAGTTTGTGATTGGTCAAACAATCACGGACTGAACTCTGTGCCATTTTCTGATCGATCTCGGCCGTTCAGGCGAACACCCGAGCGAAGACTTTATCTATGTTCCTCAGGTAAGTGTCGAGTGAGAACACTCGCTCGATGGCCTCCGCAGAGAGGCGCGAGGTAATTTCGTCGTCGGAAAACACCAGGGATTTTAAATCCTGGCCTTCATCCCACGCCTTGAGCGCGTTCCGCTGCACCCACTCATAAGCCTGCTCACGCGAAGCTCCCGCCTGAGTCAGGGCCAGCAGTAACTGCCCGCTGAAAATCGATCCGCGGGTCAGATTCAGGTTTTCCAACATCCGTTCCGGATAGACCACCAGGCCATCGACGAGCGAAGCCATCTTTTGCAGGATGTAGTCTGTCGCAATGCTCGAGTCGGGCAACACCAGGCGTTCCGCGGATGAGTGCGAGATGTCACGCTCGTGCCACAGTGCGACGTTCTCCAGACCGACGACGCTGTTAGCGCGCACGACGCGCGCCATTCCGCAGACGCGCTCGGAAAGAATCGGATTGCGCTTGTGCGGCATGGCGCTCGATCCTTTCTGTCCGGCTTTAAATTTTTCCTGCGCCTCGCGCACCTCGGTCCGTTGCCAGTGGCGAATCTGCAAAGCAAACTTTTCCAGCGAAGCCGCGATGATGGCCAGCGTGCAGAGATACTCAGCGTAATTGTCGCGTTGAATGATCTGCGTGGAAACCAGCGCAGCTTTCAAACCCAGGCGGGCGCACACTTTCTCTTCAACTTCGGGATCGAGATGGGCGAAGGCTCCGACTGCCCCGCTAATCTTGCCGACCGCGACCGTTTCGCGGGCTCTCGCTAACCGTTGCTGGTTGCGACGCATCTCGTCGAACCAGAGGGCGAAGGTCAAACCGAAAGATGTCGGTTCGGCATGAATACCATGCGTTCGTCCAATCTGCGGTGTTTGCTTGAATTCAAATGCGCGCCGCTTCAAGACTTCAAGCAAGGCATCGATTTTCTTCGACAGGATGTCGCACGCGTCGCGCAACAACAGCGCGTTCGCGGTGTCAACGACGTCAGACGAAGTCAGGCCATAGTGAACGAACCGCGACGGCTCGCCGATCGATTCGGCGAGATTGGTGGTAAAGGCAATCACGTCGTGATCCGTCGTCTTCTCGATCTCGTTGATGCGTGCGACGGAAAACTTCGCGCGGCTTTTGATTTGTTCCAGCGCGTCGCGCGGAATCGTGCCCATGTCCGCGTGCACTTCGCAGACGGCGATCTCCACGTCAAGCCATTTCTGGAACTTGGTCTCTTCAGACCAAAGCGCACCCATTTCGGGCAGAGTGTAGCGATCGATCATAAGTTTCAGGTTTCAGGTTTCAGGTTTCAAGTCAGCGAGAACTTGAACTTGAAACTTCATCTCGCCCCGGTCGAACTGACGTAATACTTCGCCAGCGCCCAACGCCCGCCGTGTTCGATCAGCGTAAAGGTCTCAATGCCTTCACCGCGATCGAAAGTTGTCTGGTAGATCACGCTCACCGAATGACCGGCAACCGGCGCGGTCGACGTCTGCTCTTCGCGCGCGGTCTGTTGCGTGCGTGTGCGTGCGTGCCCGAGCTTGTCCTGCATTTTTTGCAGAGTCGCGTTGGACTCTTCTGCCGATGACTGGCTCCGCCATTCGTCGGACGCTTCCTGGTAAAGTTTATCGTAACGGCCGGCGTCGATATCCTCAATCGCGGTTTGCAAAGCCGTCTGCGCGCCGGCGGGAATTCCACTGCGGCGCACGCTCGCATTACAACCCGCGAGCCCGAGCACGATAAAAAGCGACAGCGCGTGGACAAAAAAAGTGCGGCTTTCCCGCCGCATACCAAGGTCTCGATTCAACTGCTGCCACAATTTCTCTGCCATGCGAATCATTAACCGGATTCCGCGCGTTGCTTGGCTCCGGCAACCACCGCGGTCAGTCGCGCAATCTTTTGTTCGTGCGTCTCACCGGGAACCGGGCCCGTATCGGTCACGCCGGCGTAGGTCGATCGCTTGAACAACGTTCGGTCAGGCCCGGAACCGCCGGGCGAGGCGGTCGGCGTTGGAGTGGTGGCTGCCTCGACTTTGTCAGGCGCAAGTTCGTCAGGCGTCTCTGCGCCGGCCACCGGTGACGCGGTCGCTGCGGCGC
Source organism: Pyrinomonadaceae bacterium (assembly GCA_036266295.1). GTDB lineage: Bacteria > Acidobacteriota > Blastocatellia > Pyrinomonadales > Pyrinomonadaceae > UBA11740. The sequence goes on from DATANL010000662.1 coordinate 8,534, forward strand.
CACTCAGAGGCGCAGCCGAAGCTGCTCCGGTTTCAGCCTGCGCTTCAGCGGCAAGTCGATGGGCGTCGGCGCTCGGCGACGAATCTATCACCGTCGCGTGCTCTGGACCGCCGCCTTCCTCTGCGCGTTGCTTCGCGCCCGCAACCACCTTCTGCAATCGGGCAATCTTCTGTTCTTTCGTTTCACCGGCAATCGGACCGGTATCGACTACACCGGCGTAAGTCGAGCGACGATTGAGTTGACGATTCGGCTCAGCCGCGGCTTTCGGCGGCGGGGCCATTGATTTCTCGGCTACGGCAGCAGCTTGCGCAGCCGGCGCAGACGGCTGTTTCGCGACCACCGCGGGCGTCGCGGGCTTGGCTACCGCAGCGGCCGGCGGTACGCCGTGCGGAGGCTCGGTGCCGGCAGCCTCGACGATGACATAAATCCCCTTGTCATTTTTCTTGATGACCGGAAGCGTGCCACCCGCGGCCTGCAACAACGCCGATAGTTCCGCTTCGACAAATCTCTTCTGCTTGTCAGGATCGCGCACATGGCCCAACGGCGGTCCCATATAGAAAGTGCCACACAGGTGACACTTGAACAGTACGTCATCACCGCGCAGATGGACCTCGGAGGCTTCCCCGGCCGTCTTCAATTGCTTGAGATGACCGTTACAGAGTTTGTTCTTTTCGTTTCGTTCGTTGCAGACAGTCTGCGCGTTGGTGATGCGCTTCGGAACCGGCGGCGATGCAACCGGAGGCGCCGTTGCGTCTTTCGGCGATGTGACGTTGGCAGACATCGTTTCAGGCCGCAGCGAATATAGCGATGAACGGCTGAGAGTTCAACTACAGATTCTGGATGAATCTGCAAACGTCACCACGCTCAGCGTGATATTCTCTGACGCAATGCTCACAGACATTCTCGGGAAAATTTGGCGGCGACTGCCGATGGTGGTGCGCTTGCGCGTCTCGAGATTCGGCCAGGTACGGTTCACGGCGGCGGTCGCCGCTATGTTGTTCGACGACGAAGGCCACATTCTGCTGCTCGAGCACGTGTTCCGGGCCGACAGAGGCTGGGGCGTGCCGGGCGGCTTTATCAACAAAGGTGAACAACCTGAGCAAGCCCTGCGTCGTGAGTTGCGCGAAGAAATAGACATCGAGATCGATGACGTGAAGCTCCTGTTTGCCAGAAATCTTGGCAGGTTGAGCCAGGTGGAAATTTATTATCGCGCACGGGTGATCGGAGAACCGAAACCATCGAGCTTTGAGATCAAGCAAGCACAATGGTTCCCCGTCGACGATCTGCCGTCAGAACTTTCGGAAGATCAGCGAAGACTGGTCGCGCGCGCAATAGCCCTGAATGAAAAGTGCCAGTAATGATGTTATGCTACGGCCCCAACCAGGTGATAAGTGATAGGTAACAGGTGATTAGAAGGAACAATGTTTCTCATCACCTTTTACCTATCGCCCATCACCATCTAAGGAGACCTATGGCAGCAACAGGCGTCCAACTAATTCCGTCGGCTGAAGAGATCATGAACATTCTGAAACGCACGGGCGCGTTTCGCGAAGGTCACTTCGTCTATCCAAACGGCAAACACACGGCCCACTATTTTCAGATGCCGCTGGCGTTTCGATACTACGATACCGCGCGCGTGCTGGCCGTGGCCCTCAGCCGCAAGTTTCGCGTGGACCGCGACATCGCCAGCCAGTTGCCGAAGATCGCCATCATCAGTCCCAGCTCGGGCGGAATTCCCGTCGCCTTCGGCATTCGCGACGCGCTCAGCGCCGAACAGATTTATTGGGCCGAGCAAGAGAACGGCAAACGATTGTTCCGCCAATACGTCAACCAGGGCGAGATTAATCCCTGCATCATCGTCGACGACATCATCCGCAGTGGCAATGCAATCGAACAGACGGTTGAGTTAGTCAGGGACCTCGGCGCGCCCATCATCGGTTGCGGCGCCATCGTCCGATTCAGCGCAGCCCCAAAATCCCTTGCCGACGTGGAGATCAAATCGCTGGTGGACTATGACGAAAAGTTTTATGCGTCCGGCGCGGACTGTCCGCTGTGCAAGCAGAATGTGCCCGAGGAACACGTCAGGTTCTAAACACTAAAATCCATTCTTTAACGCCGGCGCGTGCCCTCAATTCGGTTTGATGATGGTCAGTTTGAAGTGCGGCGGCTGCACTCCAAACTACTTCACGTTGCTGAATAGCACGACGTCGTTGCTCGCGTTGCCGCGGGAGACGGCCAACCATTTGCCGTCCCGTGAAAAATCAAAACACGACATGCGGTCGGCGCCGAAGTTGGTGAGTTGCACTGGATTGCCGCCGTCAATCGGCAGGCTCCAAAGATTTGAAATGCCGCCGCGCGTATCGACATAAGCCAACGCGCGACTGTCCGGCGTCCAATTCAACGAAAGCAGATCCGCCGTCAGCGGCACCTCGAAAAACTTGTTCGCCGCGCCGCCAGTGCCCGGCATCAGCGCGATCTTCGCCGGCGTATTGGCGTCGGGCTTGTAGCCGTACGCGATCAGTTTTCCGTCCGGAGAAATTGTCGGACGCCCTGAAGCGTGATTCGTAAGCTGTGTTGTCTGCCCGCCCTCGATCGAAACTTTGGCAATCGCCAGGTTGGCAAAATCTATAAAAATCACGGACTGGCCGTCGGGTGTCACCTGCCCAAAATTTTCCCCGGTTCCGTTTGTGAGTTGCTTCAGATTGCCGCCACTGGCGTCCATTCGCCAGATGTGCGGCGATCCGGTAATGCGATCGGAACTGAAAAACATGTAGCGACCGTCGGGCGAGAAAGTCTGAAAACCGTTGGTGTGATATTTCGTGCCCTGCGGCGGATTGGTCAACTGGGCCTGTCCCGATCCGTCCGGCTGCATCACCCAAATGTCATAAGTCCCGGTCGAGCCCGAGGTGTAGCTGACTCGCCCATCCGGCGTCCAGGCCACGCCTGAGTAACCATCGCGCTTCCGTCCGGCGGAAGTGACCTGGCGCGCGCGATCGCGATCGATGGAAAATGTATTTGGTACGGGAGATGAAAGCGACCCGTTAACCGGCGCGACCCACATGCTGCTGGTTACTTCACGCTCGACAGTGACCAGTGAATTTCCATCGGCCGTCACACTAACGGACGTGTAGTCGTTCAGGTCGTTGGTAATCTGACGCGCCTCGCCGCCGGGGTATGACACAAACCAAAGTTGGTGCGGTCCGAACGATTGCTCGATCGCAGAAACTATCAAGCCACTGCCGTCGGTTAACCAACGCACGCGATCAACCTGATACCACGGCTGTGTGGTCAAGATCTTCTCCGGGCCGCCGCGCACGGACATGGTGATGACGGCCCCGTGCGCGTTGCCCTGCAATGAATTCATCGCCGCCGCGATTGTGTCCTCGGCCGGCGACCAAGCCACGTCGAGAAAAATATCCGGGAGCTTGTGCGATGCAATTGTCTGCTCGCCTGAGCCGTCGGCATTGGCGATGACGATCGAACTTTCATTCTTCGTCGGATCGGCGCGCGTGAAAGTGAAACGGGCGCCGTCAGGAGACGGAGAGGCGCCGCTGAAGACATTCGTGTTCAGCCTGGTGGCTTCTCCGCCTAAAACCGGCTTGCGGAACAAAGACGACGACGGATTCGCTTTGTCGCGCATCGTGTAATAGAGATAGTTGCCGTCGCGCGAAAACGTCAGCCCGCCGTAAGTCGCCTCGGCGGGAGCGAGAATCTGCTGATTGGTGTTGGTCGCGACCTGTCGGAGTTCCAGACTTTGCCGGCCGGCGTCGCTGGATACATGCACGATGTATCGACCGTCCGGCGAGATCGCCGCGCCTGAGGCTTTGCCGTTGGACGTAATCGGAGTCGCTTTGACTCTGGCAAAAGGTGGCGGACTATTCGATCGCCACCACAAAAAAACCACGAACGACAAACCGATCAAACCAATCAGGGCCATGACCGCAAACATCGCCGCGCGGCTGCGTACGCTGCGGTCGGCCAGCGAACTGCTGCTCAACGCCGTCTGCGATAGTCGCAGGCTATCAGTCGATTGCGCGCCCGGCAGCATCGCCGTCTGCATCTCCAATGAAGACGATTCCCCGGTCATCGGCTGGGTAACCATCGGCGCCGACGCGCCACTCGCCGAAGCCGGCACCGATCGAGCCGCCGCGCCGCCGCTCTCGATGTCGCGACGCAACTCTTTCAATTCGATCGCGACGTCTTTGATCGTTTGATATCGCTCGTCGGGGTCCTTCGCCAAACAACGCCGCACGATACGCTGCAAATCGACGGGAGCCGTGGGATTGAATTCCGTCACCGGCGGCGCAGGTTCATAGATGATCTTGTGCAACGACTTGACCATCGAGTCGCCCATGAACGGCTTATGCCTGGTCGCGGCTTCAAACAAGATGCAGCCGAACGAAAAAATGTCTGAGCGATGATCGATGTCCCGCACGTCGCCGCGCGCCTGCTCAGGCGACATGTAACCGAGAGTGCCCATCACCACGCCCGGCGTCGAATGCTGTTGCATGATCGCCGTGATCTGTTCTTCATGGCCGGCCTTCGCCGGATCAGCCAGTTGCGGCTCGATCAATTTCGCCAACCCAAAATCGAGCAGCTTCGCGTGTCCTTCACGCGTGACCATAATGTTGTCGGGCTTCAGATCGCGATGCACGATGCCGGCCGCGTGCGCTTTGGCCAGGGCTTCGGCGGTGTGTTGCAGGTAACGCAAAAGCTTCTTCAGGTCACTCGACTTGCCATGAATCAACTGGCGCAGCGTGTCGCCATCAACAAACTCCATGGCGATGAAATTAATTCCTTCGCTCTCGCCGATCTCGTAGATGTGCGCGATGTTCGGATGATTGAGCGCAGCCGCGGCTTTCGCTTCGCGGACAAATCGCTCCATTCGTTCTTTCTTCGCAGCCAAATCGGCAGGCAGGATTTTCAGCGCGACCCGGCGATCGAGCGCCTCGTCCTGCGCGAGATAGACCTCGCCCATTCCGCCCGCGCCGATTTTTGAGCGAACCTCATAACGACCGAGTTTTGTTCCCGCCTCAATCATCAGAAACCCGACCGTCAGGGAGGGTGCTAGCTTCCGCGCATCGATGAGGTGACTCTCCCTCGCTCACGCTTTCGCCAATCATTTCACCCGCTCGTATTCTTTCTTCGCCTCGACCAGAATCGGTAGATCGCTATCTGCGTCTTTCCAAACCGCCAGAAAGTCCTGATATTCTTTGCGCGCTTTTACCGTATCTCCCGTCAAAACGGAAGCTCTTGCCAGACCGAGATGGGCCAGCGCGTTGAAAGGCGAGAATGGCTCAAGGCCCGCAC
>DATANL010000663.1:0-6876 GCA_036266295.1 Pyrinomonadaceae bacterium
TCGAAGCCTTCGTAGTAGTAGCCGTCCTGCGAATAGGTCGCCAGCGTCCGATCAAAGATCGCGCGCGCGAGCTTCGCCCACTCCGGCGCCTCCGACGTTTCGTCATAGAGGGCGTAAGCCGCGACTCCCAAACCCGCGATCGGAATGAACGTGTGATTCTGGCTGTAGGCATAGGTCTTTCCCGACTTGGGCCTGAAATAATCAGCGAGCAGACGAGCCTGCTTGATCAGCTTCTCGCGATAACGAGTTCGCTCCTGGTCTGTCAGATCGTGATACAGCAGATCGTAAGCCCAGCCCATTCCATACAACAGATGGCCCGCGGCCAGATCGACGTTCGGCTTGTTGCTGGCGTAACCCCAGATGTCGTAACTCACCGCCGCGTCCATGTATTTGCGGGCCGCGTTCAGATATTTCTTGTCGCCTTCGATCTTGTAGATGAATGCGGCTTCGGCAATCGCGATGGCGACGTCGTTTTGTTGGCGGCGGGCTTCGGCAGGCGGCGGTGGCGGATCAGCCGCGAGGGCGCGAACGTGACTCAACGCCTGTTGCCATAATTCTTTATGCGTCGTTCGTGATCGATCGCGCAATTCCGCGATTTCTTTGTCGGTTACGTAGACGCGGGGATGGACACCCATTAACTCAGGCCGCAGCGCAGACTTCCGCGTCCGCATCAATTCCATTAAAGGATGCTCGCCTTTGAGTTTGTTGCTGGCGGTGCGCTCCTGTTGTAACTCACGCGCGTCCTGAGCGTGAGTCCGAAGTGGTTGGCCCACACACGCCAACAAGAGAATTACGAGAAGAATTCTGCGCATCAAATTAGAAGAGCGACAGGCGCGAACTCGTGCGCCTGCCGCTCTGCCTACCAGCAGGGAGATCGTTAGAACGTCAAACGCAAACCAAACTGCATCCTGCGCATTGCGCCGGCCGAGCTAATCACCCCAAACGTGGTGGATGTCGCGACGTTAGCAGGAACGGAAGCATTTGGCTGTCCGAGATTCACGTGGTTAAAGGCATTCGTGGCCTCAGCTCGAAAACGCAGCCCGACGCGTTCGGTCAAATGAAAGTCGCGCGAGAGTCCCAGATCGACTGTCCAATACCCTGGCCCATACAGGAAGTTGCGGGGCGAGGTGCCGTCAGTGGCCACGCCGGTCACCACCGGGTTCTGGGCAAAGGCAGCCGTATTGAACCATCGTGCTGCCGTCGGATTGTCGAGGTGGGGATCGCCGATCAACTGGGCCCGGTCACTCGTGTTGCCATCGAGATTAGCATCAACGTTGCCGTTGGTGACCGTAAACGGAAGTCCGCTGCGAATCTTGACGATGGGCGAGAGACTCCAGCCGTTGAAGACATGACGCAGAACGGCGTTACTGTCCTTGCTAAAGTAATCGGGTTTATAGGTCATGCTCATGCTAAAGACGTGACGCTGATCAGTGTCGCCGGCGCCGTAATCTTCATAAAGCTTGCTGAAGTTCTGCGCCCCGCCCTGAGTCGTACTGTTGTAGAGCTGAACAGTGCTGTTGGTTTTGCTCAACGTGTAGAAAGCATTAAAGGTCACATGATGGCTCATTCGCATGGCGCTGGTGATTTGCAGGCCATGGTATGAAGCGTCCTGATCAGAATCCAGTTCGAGTATGGCCCCAAACAATGGGTTGGGCCGGCGGGCAAGAATGTTCGCGCCCGCAGTAGTCGCAGTGGACGTGAGCACCGGGTAGTTGATGTCGCGGGCAAACGGCAGATTGTGTGCCTCTGTATCAACATAAGCCGCGCCCACGACCAGGTCTCTGGTCAACTGACGCTGCACGCCGATGTTCATCTGAAATGTGAACGGCCACTCAAAATCCGAGGCCACGGGGAAGAGACCTCCGCCGGTAGTAAATGTGCCCTTGTACGGGAATGGGTTTCCGCCCACGAACGCGTTATAGGGATTGATGAGCGTAGCACCCAGCGGCACGCCCGCAGCGTTGGTCTTTTGATTGATATTAGTAAACGTCAGCCTCGTCGAGAACGGCTGGAAGTTCGTCATGGTGTTCCACTCGTTGCCTGAGATGCTGCCATAAAAAAGTCCGGCCGCCCCACGGATCGAGGTCTTCCCATCACCCGCCACGTCCCACGCGAAACCGATGCGCGGCGAAAAATGAGTGTAGCTGGTCGGAATACCGGCTCGTTCCACGCCCGGATCTCCGAAGAACAAAGCTCCCACGGGCGCAGTCGGAATAACCACGGACTTCTTGCCGGGTTCATAATTGACGACCCGGTTCAGCGGATCCGTGGGCGCCGTCTGCACATCCCAACGCAGACCAAGATTGAGCGTCACGCGCGGGTGGGCCTTAAAATCATCCTGGACGAACAGCGCTGTGTACCAGGTGTTGGTGTACCCGGTTACCGGAGCGTCCTGCGAGACCGCGCTGGGAATACCAATCAGGAAATCGGCAAACGCGTTACCAGCAGCAGCCGTCACACCGCCGCCGGCCACTCGGGCCGTTGAATTCGCGTTGAAGGTGAAAACGCCATAGTTGTTGAGCAGCGTCTGCTGGATGTCCTTGTTGAGCGAGATCTCTCCGCCCAACTTGAGCGAGTGCTTGCCTTTGATCCAACTGAAAACGTCGCGGCCCGAATAAAAATTAGTGCCGGCCGTCGGACCGCCGATTTGTTGGCCCAGAGTGAAGTATCCGGTGACGGTGATCTGCGGCAAATTCGGCGTGCCCTGAATCGTGAATGCTGAACCCAGATCGGTAAGCGAGGTAGCGGGGCTGTTGATGCGTCCGCCGAAATTCCGTGAGAAAGTCAGCCACGCCTGATTGATCTTGTTTGAGCTGAGAATCCAAACGTCGCTGACGTTGACGCTATGCTGCCGCCACGTGGAATCCTGGAAACTCCAGGGCAAGTTCCCGCTGCCGCCCCTCGTTCTGCTGGTGCCTCCGGTATTAAAGTAACTTACGTTCAAGCGGTGCGCCTCGTTGAGCTGATAGTCGACTTTTCCCAGATACTCGTCAAAGTTATACGGGGTCGCGATATTGCCCTGCCATCCCGCGTTGCCATTCGAAAGCGTAATGTTGGACGTCGGAATGAAGTCGTTGATGATCTTCAACGCCACTGCGTCCTGACGGTTCGGACAGATTACGTTCGTGACGCCGTTGCAGACGAAAGGTGCGTTAGTCGCAGGGTCGGTGGGCTTGGTGGCGGAAGCGGTAAAGTTGCCGATGCGTTCCAGCGCAGTGGGAACGCGCGCGCCGCTCAGGAATGTGCTCGTGGCCTGGCGCAGTCCCGAGTAGGAAGCGAAGAAAAATGCTTTGTCCTTCTTGATCGGGCCGCCGATCGTGCCGCCAAACTGGTTGCGATGAAAAGGCGCCCTGGCCAGAGTCGAGCCCCAGTCATTCGCGTTGAAGACTGTATTGCGAAGAAACTCAAAAGCCGATCCGTGAAACTGGTTGGTGCCGGATTTGGTGACGACGTTGATGACGCCGCTGGCATAACGGCCATACTCTGCGTTGTAGCTGTTGGTCTGGACCTTGAATTCCTGAATCGCATCCGGATTGGGCAAGATGTTACCGGTGTTGCGCAGGTTCGTCATATTTATGCCGCCGTCCAGATAGTAATTCACTGAGCCGGTGCCGCCGTCAGTGCCGCCATTGATCAGCGTTCGTTGTTCCGGGTAACCAAGGATGAACGTGCTGGTGCCAGTGGATGCGGTCGCCACGCCGTTGTTGTTTGACTGCACGCCGGGCGTGAGGTCGAGCAGAGTGTAGACGTTCCGCTCAACCAGCGGCAGACTTGAAATTTCCGCTGATTGGATGGTGCGAGCAATCTCGGAGGTGCTGGTGTTCACCGCGGGGGTGGCCATCTCAGAAATCGTCACCGTCTCGCTGACCTGGCCGACGCTCAACGCGACATCGACGCGCGCAGTTTCGTTTACCTGAAGGACGACGTCGCTGAGTAGGGCCTTCTTGAAACCGGTGTATGAGACTTCGACCGTGTACTTGCCGATTGGCAGGAACTCGATTCGATAATCCCCTTCATCGTTCGTCGTGACCGTTCGAGAAGAACCCGTATCGATGCCCCGCGCAGTCACTTGCGCGCCGGGGACCTTTGACCCACCCGGGTCCGTGACTGTGCCGACCATTGTCGCCGTCGTTACTTGCGCCGACACGGCCAGGGGAATCGAGAGCAGCAAGGCGATCACTGCAAATGGGATCAATCGCAAACGAAAAGTTAGTTCTATAAGCATTCCACTACCTCCAGATCAGCATTCAAAGATTCAAAGCAACCGTGCCGTTGCTCCTTGCATGTTTACCCCTTGCTCTTCGTCCTGACTTCAAGCCACGCGCGGCGCCGCAAAAGTAGGCGCAGCGATGAGGGCCGCGGCGCCCCGCAAGCGTGAGTGGTCCATCGTGGATGATATGCGCAACGGCGTGCGCCCGCCCTTTTCCGTCAGCGCTCGCTGTGCTAACGCCGCGGTGACCGGACCCTGGATTAAGTCCCACGCCGTGGTAATTTCGCCATCGAGATAAATGCATTCCGGGTTAATGACATTAACAATGGTGCCGAGCCCGAGTCCCAGAAAGTGTGCAGTCGAATCGATCGCCGCCCTGGCTTTTTGATCTCCGCCGCGGGCCCGGGAAATCAGATCGAGAACAGTGAACGAACCGTGCTTTGCGTGCCGCAGTTTATTTGGACTGAGCTTGGACAAATGCCAGCCAAAGTATCTCGAGATGGTCGCCAGATTCGATATGTAGGCCTCCCAGCAGCCCGATGCTCCGCACATGCATTGCGGTCCTTCGATGTTCAGCGGGACGTGCGCAAATTCGCCGGCGATGTAATCGCTGCCACGCAGCAGTTCACCGTTGACGACCACACCGACGCCCACGCCGTCAGCTACACCCACGTAAACGAAATTCTGCGGGCGCATCGATTCGCCGCGTTCGAGCCACAAAAGCGCCAGGGTGCAGGCGCGGCCCGAGTTCTCGATTTCGACCGGTAAACCCGTCGCCGTCGCCAGCGGATTACGCAACTCGACGTCCCGCCAACCAAGCGCCGGCGCATTAAGAATTCTGCCAGTCCGCTGATCGACCATGCCCGGCACGGCGACCCCGACTCCTTCAACTGCCTGCGTAGTTCCCGTTGTTTTTAATAACCGCCGGATGCGAGTCCCGAGATCACGTATCAGTTCGGGAATAGAAAATTTGGTATCGCAGGTTTCGAGAGCGACCTGGCGGCCAGAGAAATCGCACACCATGAGGTACGTCTTACTGAAGCGAATATCGACCGCGACCACCAGCCGGTCATGCGATTTGACATGCAGCAGCGTCGGCTTGCGCCCGAACGCTGCTTCGCCCGTGGCGCCCTCGTAAATCAGATCTTGATCGAGCAGTTCCTGGACCAGCACACCCGCCACCCCGCGGGTGACTCTCATGCGCCGGGCCAGTTCCGCCCGCGAAATCGGCTGGTGCTCATGAATCACATTCAGCGCAATCCGGCGGTTGATGTCTCGCGAAGTCGAGCGAGTAGCGACGCGGAAATCTCGGGTGTTTATCTTGCGCATGAAACCGACTTTGTACAGAGTGCGAACAATATTCCCCGTGCGCCGTTACTGTCAAGCTTTTTTTAACGGTCGCGGGTGCTTTTTTCTTTGGAAGAAAACGGAGGCGGCGTTACGGGTAGCTCAGACCGTAACCGTAGGGGAACAACGGATCGTAGTTCGAATCGCCTGAATTGATTGGGATCTGCTCCATTGTCCGCGGCCAACTGCAGGAGAGTTTTCCGGTAGGTTTGTAGTCGCCGAACAACACGTCGGCTACTCCCCTTCCCTCTGTTCCCGGCAGCCATGCGGCTACGAAGGCGTCGCATTGGGCCAGTGCGTCGTTGATGATCAGTGGCCGGCCTGAAAGCAATACCACAACGATCGGGATGCCGGCGCCCTTCACGTTAGTGATTACTCCCAGGTCATCTGGTGACAATGAGAGAGACTCTCGATCACCACGGCCTTCGGCGTACGGAGTCTCGCCGATGACCACGACTGCGATGGTCGCTCCGCTCGCTCCCGCCCCATCAGCCGAGAAGGTGACGCTCGTCGAAGGTGAGACCGCACTTTTGATCGCGCTGAGAATTGTTGTTCCGCCTGAGGTTACGGGGCCACTCCGGCCTTGCCAGTCGATGGTCCACCCGCCGCATTGATTGCCGATGTCGTCGGCGCTCTTACCGGCCACGTGGATGCGAGCGAGTCTCTTTGATAGCGGCAGTGTCTGCCGTTCGTTCTTCAAGAGGACTAGCGATTGACGCACACATTCACGGGCCACTGCGCGATGGTTGGGTGAGCCGAAGCTTCGATGCAATCCTCGATCGGCAAGCGGCGAACGGTTCTGGTTCATCAAACCCATCGCGAACTTAACGCGCAGAATTCTCTTGACCGCATCGTCGATGCGCGACGTCGGCACCCGGCCTTCATTTACCAACTCAGTCAACAACGCTATGAACCGCTGATAACTATTGGGCTCCATAGCCATGTCCATGCCCGCATTGATCGAACTCTCGATCGATTTCTTGAAGTCGGGATCGATTTGCGCGATAGCGTTGTAATCAGAGATCAGGAAACCTTCGAAACCCATTTCCTGTTTGAGTATTTCAGTTAACAACCGTTTGCTCGCAGATGATTTCAGTCCATTCCAACTGCTGTACGAGACCATGATCGATCCGACACCGGCGGCAATCGCGCTGCGGTATCCAGGTAAATGAATGCGGCGCAACTCGGCTTCGCCCACGCGCGTATCACCCTGATCCAGCAAGTGTTTTTGCGCGCGATTCATTTGACCGGTACCCATCGAGGTGCCGCCGTCGCCCACGAAATGTTTAGCGCATGCCAGCACGGCCAAATGATTATTC
>DATANL010000664.1:0-3181 GCA_036266295.1 Pyrinomonadaceae bacterium
GAAGTTCAGGCGTTCGCGACTGTTTACGCCACCGGCATCGGCCAACGCGCTTACGAATACACGGAAAAGAAGCAGGGCTATTTCAGTTGGGCCGTGGTCGAAGGACTCAAGGGCGCCGCCGCCAATGACAAAGGCGAAGTGACGCTGGCGCAGTTGGTGAAGTATGTGCAGGACGCGGTGCCGAAGCGCATCGCCGTCGATCTTGGTTCTACGAAACAGCAGAAACCTTTCGCCGTGATCGAAGGTTATCGCGCTGACGAACTCGTGCTGGCAATTACGAACGCCGCTTCAAATTCAGCGAGCAACGTTCCCGGTCAGATCGCCACGGTCGATCCCGCAGCCATCGAACTGGCTTACTGGGACACCATCAAGAACAGCAACAACCCGAACGACTTCAAAGCCTATCTCGATAAATATCCTGACGGTCAATTCGCAGAGTTGGCCAAGTCGCGCTCGAACGCTTCGCGGCCCTCGGGCGGCGGAGGCGGCGGCGGCGACTCGGTCGAGATGATGTACTGGAACGCGATCAAAGACAGTCGCAACCCTGCCGATCTGCGAGCCTACGTGACAAAGTTTCCCGGCGGACTCTTTGTGGAAATCGCCAACAATCGCATCGCCTCGTTGGAAGCTGAAGCCCGCGAGGCTGCGAAAGCACGAGAGAACGCCGCGGCTGCGGAACGCTCACGCAACACTCACCTGTACGATGTTCAGGACGCTTCGAAAACTCCCGGCACGCTCACGGTAGCGCCGGGCACCATCACTTTCGAACCGAGAAAGCAAAAAGAAAACAGGAACGTCACGGTGCAATGCTCCGAGATCAAGCGCGTCGAACAGGGACAATCTGCTTTTGCCCTGGGACACGTAAATCTGTACCTGGCTCCGATCGAAGGTAAGAAGGAGCGCCAGCTAATGTTCTACACGGTGAAGCCCGCGAGCGGCGGCCTCTTCACTCCGGTTAAGCCCGGCAGCGACATCACGTCTGACGTGCTCAACGCCGTCATCGAGGCCTGCGGGATGAAGCGGATCAATAAGTGATGAGGTTCCCGTTAACTGGTTATAAACAAGAAAATAGAATTGCCTCCCCGACGCAGTTGCGAAAATCCAGTCCTCATCCAATGACTGCAAGTTCGTATTACACGTACTTGGCCCATGGCGCACGACAAATCACAACTCGAAACCGTCACGCTCAATGAAACTTCGGCTGCGCCGCTCAGCGAGACGACGATGCCGCGGGCCGCAAACCTGGCCGGCCAACTCCTGGACGATCGTTATCAGATAGAAAAAGAACTGGGCCACGGCGGCGTCGGGGTCGTCTATCTGGCGCGCGATCGAAAGCTGCACGACAAGCGCGTGGTCATTAAGATCCTGCTCGACAAGTCGTTGGACAATTCATGGGTGGTGCAGAAGTTTCAGCAGGAGAAAGAGGCACTCGCGCGCGTGGACCATCCGGGTGTGGTCGGAATCCTCGACACCGGGGAACTGCCTGACGGCAAGCCTTACCTCGTGATGCAGTTCATCGACGGCGTCACTTTGCGTTCGCAGATCAAAACTGAGGGGATACCGCTCGATCGGGCCGCGGAAATCATCAGGCAGACCGGGCGAGCGCTCGCCGTGGCGCACGACAAGGGAGTGTTTCATCGCGATCTCAAACCTGAAAACATCATGCTGCAAAGCTTTGCCGGCGGCGAAGAGCAGGTGAAAATCATCGATTTCGGAATCGCCAAGCTGAAGAATTCAACGGTCGCGCCCAGCACGATGACCGGCGCCACGGCCGGCACAGTCGCTTACATGGCGCCGGAGCAACTAAGCGGCCGGCCGACGTCGGCCGCAACTGACGTCTACGCGTTCGGAGCGATCGCTTTTGAGATCCTCACCGGCCGCAAACCTTTTAATCCCGAGACCGGATTTGAGTTGCTCGAGATGCAACGCAACGGCGTGCGTGTCAGCCCCATCGATTTACGCCCGGCCGTAACGCAGGAAGCCAACGATCTCATTCTCCGCGCTCTTAACTTCGATCCGTCAGTTCGTTTTCGCAGCGCGTGCGAGTTTGGCGATGCTTTGGCGCACGCGCTGCTTGATGGGGAGACTCGCGAGCAGAAGCAGGTCGCGCCCGCAGCCATTCCCGCGACGCAGCTCGCGACGCAGGCGAATCAGCCCGCGCGGCAAACTGCCGATCTCGCGCCGAAGACAATCGCCGGTCGTTACGAACCGGCGCAGCTCGACGCGCTGAGTCAGCCCTCTTACGTTCCGGCGATCGAAGATGAACCGAAACCCCGGACCGGGACAAAAATCGCAATCGCTCTCACCGCTTTGCTCTTGATCGTAGTAGTCGCCGGCTTGTTGATGTGGAAGCGCAACGCCATCGTCGGTTCGCGCGCGGCTGAGCGCTCGCTCGCCTACTCGCTCACGGTTCAAAAGATGCGCGACAGCAAACCTTACCAGGGTGAATTCGAATCTTCGGGCCAGGAGATTTTCGAAAACGGCTGGAAGTTTCGTATGAACCTCAACAGCCCGCAGGAAGGTTATCTTTATCTCTTGAATGAAGGCCCGGCCGACGGCGACGTTACGACCTACAACGTGCTGTTTCCGGAAACGGAGACAAACGGCGGCTCGCCACGCGTAAATGCGAACCAGAAATTGCAAACCGCGTGGATGCGCTTCGATGACAATCAGGGCACGGAAAAATTCTGGATGGTATGGTCGGCGACGCCCGTGAAGGAATTGGAAGCCGTCACCGACGCCGTCAACGAACGCGACCGGGGCGAGATCAAAGACCGGACGAAAGCGCGAACGGTGCGCGACTTTCTCAAACAACATTCATCGCCAAAGCCTGACGTCACCAAGGACTCGACTAAAAAACAGACGATCGTCGGTGGCCAGGGCAACATGCTCGTTAATCTTATTGAGTTGGAACATCACTGAACGCCGATGGGCAATTTCCTCGTTTCAATCACAGCACGCGTTGCGACGCTTATCATGGTTTCGATCCTGCTCGGCGCCTCTGCTGCCAGCCAGCAGAACGATCGGCAACTCGTTCAAAACGCGACGCCAACCGTCACCAACGGCAGACGTATCGCGCTGGTGATCGGTAACGGCGCGTATGCGACCGCGCCGCCGCTGAAGAATCCGCCGAACGACGCGCGCGACATAGCCGCAGCGCTGAAGACACTGGGCTTCGATG
>DATANL010000665.1:0-10175 GCA_036266295.1 Pyrinomonadaceae bacterium
GCCCGAGCGCGTAAATTGATCCGTCTGCAGCCGCGGCCAGCGCATGTATCTCTCGCAGCGGCGCGTCGTAGAGCGCGAAGGCTTTGCCGTCCGCAGAGATGCGCAAAACGACGCCGCCCGGATCGGTCCCGGCGATTAGATCGCCGCGCGCAGTCACGGCCAACGACATCACATGCGTCTGATTTGTATCTACGAGCAATGATTCCGCCGGCTTGGCTCCCGCGGCGCGGACTCGATAGAGCTTGCCGTTGTCGCCGGTGCCTACTGCCAGCGATCCGTCATTCAAAATCGCCAGCGACCAGATGTATTTGTCTTCGGGATCAAAATAGATCTGGGATTTGCCGTCGCTCGTGACTCGATAGACTTTGCCATCAGGTGACGTCGCCGCGAAGATCGATCCGTCCTTCGCCACGGCCAACGCAGTGACATCGAGCTCTGAGGCTTTGAACAACAGAGACCCCTTGCCATCTGTGCCGAACCGGAAGAGTTTTCCGTCGTGGCCCGTTCCCAAATAGACATTGCCGGCCGAGTCGCTGGCGCTCGACCAAACGTAAGGTTGTTCGGTATTGAAGACCTGGGTCGCCTCGGGAGCCAGAGTGACCACGCCAGTGTCGTTAATCGAAATGCCGCGGGCCTCGCCCTTGAGCCACTCGGCTCGCGACCCGATGTCCCAAACGATCGGGTCACTGGCGAACACAGGCAATGCGCCGAGGACGATAATTAGAACTACAAAGACAAATAGTTTGGATTGATACATGAGCATTATCAGAAATTCAGTTGCCGACGAACTTAGCATAAAGCGAACGCGCAGTGGCGACATCGTCAGTGCCGCGGATAATCGAGCGCGCGTCCGGGAAGATCGTCATTTCAAATTCACCGGTGCGAAAGCGTAACAGGTACTCGTTCAGTTTTACTTCGCCGGCGCCAGAGAGCCGCTCGCCCAGCGTGGTTAGATTTATTTCCGCAGGTTGCGACGGCGAAACCTGGACCGCGTGACGCCCGCACAGCACCGCCGCCGAGTCAGTATTGTCCGCTTCGAGCGAGGCAAACTCGCGCACAGCACAAGTCACACAATCGGCCACCGGCCGGCCGATCGAGATACGACGCCATTCATTTCGCCACACGTCGAACTGCATCAGCGACTGGTGCAAATCATCCTCGTGACCGGTCAATAATTTCAGGGCCTCGCTCACTTGAACAGCGGCTACGATGTTGATAATCGGCATGATGACGCCTGCCGTGTCACAAGTTGGCGCGCTGGCAGCGGGCGGCGGCTCGGGGAACATGCAGCGGAGACAAGGGGTGACGCCGGGTCTAATTGTCATCGTCACGCCATACGATCCGACAGCGGCGCCGTAAATCCAGTTCACGTTGTGTTTCACGCACGCGTCATTAATTAGATAACGCGTGGCAAAGTTGTCAGTGCCGTCAATTACCACGTCGCAACCATCGATCAACCGCTCGACATTGGAATAGTTAACGTCGGCGATTTCCGCGTCGACGTTTATCTCTGAATTGACGTCGCAAAGATGGCGCGCGGCCGCGACTGCCTTCGGCAATCGATTTGCGGCATCGTTCTCGGTGAACATGGTCTGCCGCTGAAGATTCGAGAATTCGACAAAGTCTCGATCGACAATCCGCAGATTGCCGATGCCGGCGCGGCCCAGCGCTTCAGCTTGCGCAGACCCAAGGGCACCGCAACCAATGATTACGACGCGCGAACGCCAAAGGCGCTCCTGGCCTTCGACGCCGATTGGTGTGAAAAGGATTTGCCGGCTGTATCGCTCGGGTTGAGCTTGTGGGTTCAACTGGAGGGTCTTTCTGTAATTTGACTTTGCAATCTCGCAAATGCGGCCGCACGAATAACCTGAAGATCCGGTTGCTGGCCCGTCCAAAACCTGAATTGTTCGACAGCTTGCGCCAAAAGCATTTCAATTCCACCGAGCAGTTGACAACCTGCGTCCGCGGCTTCGCGAAGAAATTTAGTTCCCGGAGGATTGTAAACGAGATCGTAAGCCAACCGCACCCCTCGCAGTTGCTCAGCAGAAGCGATGCTTTCATGTTCGCATGCGCCGCGCGTGCCAAGCGGCGTCGTGTTAATGACGACGTCGAAACCCTTGAAGGTCGCCGCCGAAAATGATCCGGTCTGTGCCCCGAAAGTTTCGGCGAGGAACTCTGTTCTTGATTTGTCGCGCGCGAAGACGGTGACATGTGCCCCTTCTTTTTTCAGAGCCCAGACACAAGCGCGCGCCGCTCCGCCCGACCCGAATACGGCACAACGCACGTCGCGAATACTGCCGAGTGCTACGCGCAGCGGCACGATGAACCCCGCAGCGTCTGTGTTGTAGCCGTGTAGCTGATCGTCCCGCACAACGATCGTGTTACAGGCGCCAATCTCGCGACACACTGGATCGATCCAATCGAGTGCTTGCATCACGATCGATTTGTGTGGCGCAGTCACACTCAAGCCGTTGAGGTTCCAATCAAGCTCGCGCGTCTTCGGATGAACCATGCGACGAATGAAGTCGACGGCATCATGAACTTCGAAGGGAAGATAGACCGCGTTCAATTCATTTGCGGCAAAGGCGGCGTTGTGAATATGCGGCGACAACGATTGACTCACCGGATTGCCGATGATTCCGAAGATCTGGGTAGCGCGATCGATGCGGTCGATTCTATAGACATCGCGCAGTTCGGCTGCCGTCAACTGTCCGGGCGCCGTGCCGGTTTCATCGTCAATTGAGCCGTACGTGAGGAGCGATGCGCGCGACGGTCCAAGGATGCGAGTCATGAGGCCGGCCTGGCCCATTGCGATCGCGATTAGCTTGCGTCCGTCGCGATACGCGTGATGAAGCAAATCGAAAACTGCAAGGCAGTCTGTGGCGTCGGCCGCCTGAACGGCGATCTTGATTGTGCCTGCGGGAGTCTTAACCATTCGATCGAAGATCTCTCGAAGGTTATCCGGGGTGCGATCGAAATCGTGGTGCGAACAAATGACATTGGCCCAATCGACCGGCAGTCTTCCGGCTGATTCGCTTTGCGAGAACTCTTCGACTAAATCCAACTCCAAATCGATCAGCGCGTCCGCCGGTAAACCGTGCAATGAAGTCCAGAAGCGGCGGCGCGCATCGAGATCATTCTGTGATTGTCCGCCCTGTTCGGAACTGCGCAGCGTGAGAATTAAAGGTCGTTCTAGATTGCGCACGTACTCTACGACGGCGGCAGCATCTGCGAGAGCCAGACAATCGGCTCGCAGTTCCACGATATCCGCGACCTCAGCCGCGGCGTTCAATGCGCGAGGCAGCTCGTCGAGTTGGCGAACGCAGACAGGAACGCAGATTCTGGCCATTAATTGACGACGACTAGGAAGGCTTTTGCGTATCGGAGTATTCGGCACGGCGCGTTTGCGGATCGATGCCAACGCCCAGGTGGCGGGTAGTGCCTTCGGTGACGCTCGGAACTGGCGGCCTCAACTCGCCCGTCTTGGGCGCGGGCAAATCCGCCGGTCGAACAGTATTCAATTGCGGCTGCGCAGACGTCTCCTGGTTCTTCGAGAACCGAAAGCGCGCCAATTCCGCGATACCCCGCGCGAAACAGCCGAACGCTGGAATCAACAGCCAGAACCACCAGATTCTCCCAGCCGGGGCATAGGTGGCGACCAGAAGAGAGACTGTGGTAAAGGCCACGCCCATTACGATTGAGCGAATACCTTCTTCCATCCTGGGTTCTTGATTACGTCTCCTTCTGGGAGAGTAACGATCATAACGATCGGACCACTGCGGCGGATCGGCCTTGGGCAGTTGTCCGGTGAGGGCCTGAGGAACCAGACTAATGTTGGCGCCGCACGCACGACAAAAACTGGCGCCGTCAATATTCTGGGTTGCGCATTTGGGACAAAACATCCGTTGACTCCTTAATACTCAAGAACCCTAACGACGGACTCGCGAGACATGTTCGGATTGAATACTTGAACGCTGGCGCAGAGCTTCGTAAAGAATTATTCCCGCGGCGACCGAAACATTCAGCGATTCAACCCGTCCATGGACCGGGATCTTCACCAGCGCATCACAGTTCTCGCGCACCAGACGGTGAAGACCCGAGCCTTCAGCACCTAAAACGATCGCCGAGGGCCTGGTCCAATCCCAATCTGAGTAACTCATCTCAGCATCGCCGGCTGTGCCCACCACCCAAACGTTACGCTCTTTCAGTTGGCGAATCAAAACTGACAAGTTGGTCACTCGCGCCACGGGGAGATATTCAACTGCGCCGGCCGATGCCTTCGCGACCGTCTCGTTGAGTCCCACCGCGCGGCGTTCAGGAATGAAAACGCCTGTGGCCCCCGCACATTCGGCCGTCCGCAAAATCGCGCCGAGGTTTCGTGGATCTTCGATGCCGTCGAGAATCAGCGCCAAAGGCGCCGGCTGCGTGCCAACCTGGGCCGCCAGCGCTTCCAAGAGATCGGCGCCGTCGGCATATGCGGGCGCCGCGATGCGTGCGACTACGCCTTGATGATGCGTGTGGCCCACCTCACGATCGAGGTCGGTACGGCGGGCATGATTAACCGGAACGCCACGTTCGCGGGCTAACGCGATCAACTCGCGCAGACGTTCATCGCGGGCTCCTTCAGTGATGATGATTTGATCGGGCAGACGATCAGCGCGCAACGCTTCGACGACAGGATTGACGCCGTAGAGAAGGTGACGATCGGGAGTTGAGCGGCGCGGTGACTTTTTCATCGAACGGCAATTCTACACTGACCCGCTGTCACCGCCGGGCTGCTGGTGGTCTCGCTTCACATACCAAGCAAGTCTCGAGTAATTGTTGAATTGCGATTCGTTGTCACTGGCTGTGACCGTCGAGAAATCATGACGCTTCGCCCGTGGCCGGCGCGAGCGACTTTGGCTCGCCGTATTTTCCAGTGGCCAGACCGCGTTGAGCACCGGCCGGACTCGCGCGTAAGACTCGTTAACAGCGGTCGGCGTGCGCTCTTTTAGCAACCCGATGAGCGCTTTGGCATTGTCAAAGGCCGTCAGACTTTTCCGTTCGCCCAAACATGAGAAATCAAAATCGTTGACGATGATTCGCCAGGGTGCGTCTGCCGGGCGCAGATAAATATCGAGTACCGACTGGTCTTCGCTAAGTTCGCGGCGATCCAAAGATTTCACCGCACTGCGAGAGCGGCGCTCGTCGACTTCCACGCGATGCACCAGCAAGCGGCCGGTAACAATCAATTGAATATCACTTAACTGAGTTGCCATTGGCTGTTTGCCGATTTTCGATATTGCCGTGACGGTTTCGCCTGCGAATTCAAGCGCGCGAATATTTACGGGGACAAACTCGATCTTTGAAGTGGTCGCAGGCACCACGGCGGTCTCAACCGCGATGCCGCTCAGTTCCGAAATGGTTTGCGCGGCGCTGGCTGGCGACCGCGTCGCAGCCAGAGGCAGCGGACCACCGTTAATGAGCGCAGCGCGCAAGTCTTCGGGTTTTAAATTGAACCTGGTCGCTAATTGGCCGATGGCAGAGTCGTCAACCGGCTGGCCCTCGCGTGCCCAAACGACGAGATAGAATTGCGGTTCGTTGGCATCTTCGGCGGTGGCTGTTTCAACTTCCGAAGTAGCTGCGGCTTCAATGAGCGCCGCCCCGCAATACATGCACTGTGCACGCGTAGGCGCATTCGCGCGCTGACAAGCGGCGCACGTAAGCATTTCGTCGGGCGCGAATTTCCGGAGGGGCGGTTCAGGCGCGGCTTCCGGTACTAACCATGATTCGTCCAAGTCCGGCAAGGCTTCATTCTCCGTACCGATTATACGATCCGCCGCGCCTGCCGCGCATTTTTTGCTGTTGAGCTTGACCCGAAACGCGTCCCGGCGCATCCTATCCCCACCTATTCAAAACCTTATTGGAGCAATCTACCCTTATTGGAGCTATCTATCGTGAACCACTTCGATTCAAGTAACAATATTTCGTTGCAATTCGGCCATCGCGGAAAGGTGGCAATCTTTATTGATGGCAATAACCTGTTTCACGCCGCGCGACTTCACAACATCGACATTGATTACAACAAGCTTTTGCGCGTACTGCTGGGCGACGGACGCTTGTTTCGGGCTTTCTTTTACACCGGTGTCGACGCGGGCGCGGAACGCCAACAGGGATTTCTTCTGTGGATGAGACGTAACGGTTTTCGCGTCGTGCAGAAGGAACTGAAGACCTTTTATGACGGCACGCGTAAAGCGAACCTCGATGTCGAGATTGCCGTCGACATGTTGTCGCTCGCCGGGCGGTACGATACCGCCGTGCTGGTCTCGGGCGATGAGGATTTTGTCTACGCGGTTAATGCCGTGGCCTACAAAGGCTGTCGCGTCGAAATTGTCGGGTTCAGATCAAATACGGCGCCCAAGCTAATTGACGTGGCCGACTGTTTCATCGATCTCGGTGAAATTGCCGAGAAGGTGCGCAAAGAGTTTCCGCACGGCCTTAAATATGAAGACCGTGACATTCACGTTTCCCGCCAACCGCCGCCGCCTGCGTCTTTCATCGAGCCGGTGCCGGTCATGACTCGGGTCCCGCCGGCGTGCGCGACGATGGACGCCGAAGCGTTTCACCCGCCGATTGGTTCTATCATCGAAACGACCGAGCCGTTGGGAGCAATCGACTCCGCGGCCGATTTCATACGGGTCACTGACGAACAGTAGGGCCTTTGCTCAGTTGACTGACCCCAACCGACGCGTCTTGCAAGCTGGCATGCAAGCCTGTCATGCCAAAATGTCCGGCGATGCCGAGAACTGACACGGTCACCGCCATCCTAATGCGATCAACGTGACCCTTTCATCGCCGGTACGCGGACGGGAGCCGAGTCCAATCCTCTTCAAATTCGGGCTATTTACAAGAGATTCTCTGGCCCCGGCCACCGGCAGACGCGTAACCGCGCTCGTTGGCACCGAGTTTGCGAAAAGCCCATCGGGCCGAGACGAACAGCATTCGATGAGGGCCGTGATTGTAAGGAATTTTAGCGGTTGACCGCGGTGCTTGGGTTTGGAGACAAATCGTGTTATCCTCGCGCCTTTTTACGCAACCTTATCGGTCAGGATTGAATCAAAGGTATCGCCTACCTCGTGGTTATTTACAGAAACATCCTGGTATTAATGGCTAGCACGAAACAAATCGTGAAGGAAAGCGTTTGAATCAATTTGCGATCATGGAACAATTACAGACTGGAATCAGAAACATGGCTTTAGTATCGACATTTGAACAAGTGGACGAAGGAGTTTTGGTAGATTCTGTTGCGCCCGAGAATCTCGATCAGGTGCTGGAGCAACTCGCTTCAGGCTCCGAGACCGAAGAGTCCTTAATTGAAACTACTACCGAAACCTCTTCTGATAACGACGAAGAACTGGGCGATGACCACGAACTCGATCTGTCGGCCGGCGAATCGGACAAAGCTGCCGATCCCGTCCGTCTCTACATGCGCGAGATGGGGCGCGTTCCGCTCCTTAATAAAGAGCAGGAAGTGGCCATTGCGAAACGAATTGAATGGGGACTGCAACGCGCCCAGAAGGGAATCACGCGTTCGCCGATCGCCATCGAAGAGCTTCTGAAGATCAGCCAGGAATTACAAGCCGGCGCGCTGCCGATTCGTGACGTCGTGAGTTTCTCGGATCAAATGGACGCCGAGGAGCAGGAACTCGACGACAAGGCGCCGGAATACCTCGCCTGGACGCTCGAAGGTATTGAGAACATCCGCAAGTTATTCCGCCGGGCGCTCAAAGAGCTCACGAATTTTCAGGACGAGCAGAAACGGACGCGCGGCAAGGCATCCAAAAAACTGTTGCGCCTGCGGCGAAAGCTCGCCGGCACGCGTCTGGAAATTGCCAAAGAGATCCGCGGTCTGCGTCTGAAAGAAGAGGTTCGCCAGCGTTTAATTAACGCCATCGAAGCCGTCCATAAAGAAGTGCGTGTGCACGAGCGTGAAATCCAGCGGTGCAGCGAGCGCGCGAGTGCGCCGCGAGTCAAGGCCGCGGAAGCCGAGCAACTGAAAAAGCAAATTAGTGCCGGCAAGCGACGCTTGAAAGAGATTGAAACGCTTCATCACTTCTCGGCCGTCGAGATCAAACGTTCCTGGCAGATGATCTCCGCCGGTGAAGCACAGGCGGCGCAGGCCAAGCATGAACTGACCGAAGCCAACCTGCGTCTGGTCGTCTCGATCGCCAAGAAATATCAGAATCGCGGTCTGCAGTTTCTCGATCTGATTCAAGAGGGGAACCTCGGCCTGATGAAGGGCGTCGAGAAGTTTGACTGGCGTCGCGGTTATAAGTTTTCGACCTACGCGACGTGGTGGATTCGCCAGGCGATCACCCGCGCGATCGCCGATCAATCGCGGACTATTCGCGTGCCCGTCCACATGGTTGAAGTGATCAATAAGGTCAAGAAAGTGACTCGCGAACTGGTGGTCGAACTCGGCCGCGAACCAAGCACCGAAGAGATTGCCAAACGAATGCAAAGCACGGCCGACAAGGTCAGCAAGGCGCTGAACCTGATCCAGCACCCGATTTCGCTCGAAGCGCCAATCGGTGAAGCCGGTGAAGCGCAGGTCGGAGATTTCATCGAGGACCAGTCCACGGTGAGTCCGGCTGAACGGGTGATCAGTTCGAACGCGCGCGACGTCGCCGGTGACGTGCTGCAAACACTCAGCCCGCGCGAAGAGAAGGTAATTCGCTTGCGCTTTGGTCTGGATGCGGATGGACGCGAGCGGACGCTGGAAGAAGTCGGCGAGGACTTCAACGTCACGCGCGAGCGTATCCGCCAGATCGAAGTCAAGGCGCTACGCAAGCTTCGTCATCCATCGCGTGCCCGCGTACTCAAGACTCTGCTCGAAGTTAAAGCTTAACTGAGAGCGTTTTCTAATTAGACCTACCGCTGATTGGCGTCAGCGGTAGGTCTTTTTATGTCGTCTCGGAAATCCGCGTACGGAAACCCGACCGTCAGGGAGAGTGCCAGACTAGAATCTAGAAACCAGAGACTGGGACCTCCACACGCAGCACCCTCCCTAACGGTCGGGTTTCTGATAACCGGCAATCGTTTCTATAATCGTGCCGCTCAAACAGGTGACCAATCATGATCACAAACCAGGTGGTAGAGACATGGGAAATTCACAATCGCATCAATTTGTACATACTCGATGCAATAGCCACGGAAAGTCTGGCCGACGTGTCGCCGGCGAAGGGGCGGACGGTGGGCGAGCTGTTTGCGCATCTGCATAATGTGCGGCTGATGTGGCTGAAGGCCACCGCCCCTGACCTGCTGAAGAATCTGACAAAAATCGAGAAGACGGAAACACGCAAGAAGGATTTAATTCGCAAAGCTCTGGTTGAATCCGGTCGGGCGATTGGAAGTCTGCTGAAGAATAGTCTCGAGGCGGATGGCCGGGTAAAGGGTTTCAAGCCTCATGCTGCGGCCTTTGCCGGCTACATGATTTCTCACGAATCGCATCATCGCGGCCAAATCGTTCTGCTGCTCAAACAATCAGGTCATCGTTTGGATAACAAGATCCTCTACGGCATGTGGGAATGGGGCGTCCGCTAGCAACCCCGGGTCAGTACCTTCCGCGTAAGTTGATGGATCAACCGCACCTCTAAACATGAAGAATAAAACTAATCGCCGTTCTTTCATCAAGTCCGCAGCCATAGCGAGCGGCGGCATAGCCTTCGCCGCATCACTCAAGCAACTGTCGTGGGCGCAGCCGAGTACTCGTCCGTTTTCTTTTTACGATCAAGCTGCGCGACAACTGCTCGCGCGGATGACGCTGGCTGAAAAGATCGGACAGATGACTCAAGGCGAGCAGAACTCGATGCGCGAAGGCGACATTGAAAAATACTCTCCTGGGTCACTGCTTTGCGGCGGCAGTTCAGATCCAAAAGCCGGGAACAGCCTCGAAGCATGGACTGATCTGTACGACGGTTTTCAGCGGCAAGCTCTGAAAACCCGGCTCGCGATTCCAATTCTCTTCGGCGTCGATGCGGTCCACGGCCACAACAACGTTTTGAATGCCGTCGTGTTCCCTCACAACATCGGTTTGGGATGCACGCGCAACCCGGCTCTGGTGGAAAAGGCAGCGCAGGTGACCGCAGAAGAAGTCCGCGCCACCGGATTCAACTGGGCCTTTGCGCCCTGCATCG
>DATANL010000666.1:0-5523 GCA_036266295.1 Pyrinomonadaceae bacterium
CCGCCGTAACAGCATACGAGCCTGCATTTGTCGGCGCCGTAGCGGATCCGTTGTAGGTGACAACTATGTTCAGACCGGCCGGATTGCTGCTGGCTGAGACACTTTTCGGGTTGCCATCAAACGTTTGGACCAGATTGCTCAGCGTAACCTGTGCGGTCGCGGGTGCGTTCGTCAGCACAAAGACGGCTGAAGTCGATCCACCGGCCTCAGTTGCGGTGACATTGTATGGTCCACCGACGATGGAGTTCGCAGTAAATGCCGGCGCAGTTGCGACGCCATTGGAATCAGTCGCGACGGTCGCGCTGCCCGAGAATGAACCGCTGGCTCCGTTCGCGGGCGCGGCGAAGGTGATGAGGACTCCGCTCCTGGGAATGCCTGACTCAGTCACGGTTGCCTGCAGCGGAGTAGCGAAGAGACTGCCAATCGTCGCTGATTGTGGTGTGCCGCCGGTGGCACTGATGGCGTAATTAACCTCTACCGCGCCAATATCGATCGGTCCAGAGACCGCGCGGCTAAAGCCGCGTTGGTCGGTCGTATTCGCGTCCGCCAGTGCGTTAACACCGGCTTTGATTGCGGGACTTCCGAGCAAGAGCAAATGCGTCCTGGTCGGTCCGCCGTTGTCAGCCAGTGGACCAAGCAGCGGGTTAATTGGGTTCGCGAGCGTGCCTAACAGATTGGTAGCGGGATCCAGTCCAGTCGACACGTCATCGACTCCAATCAAGTTGTTACGGCTGATCGCGGCATACGGATCTGTTGCATTGCCTGTCAAATCGCTGGCGGTGTTCCCGGTCCCTTTGAAGTTGCCGGCCACCAGACTATTACGCAGGTTCATGTTGCTGCCAAGCTGAATGATGCCGCCGTCGTATTCCAATCCATCGCCATTACTATCTGCGCGGTTATTAGTAATGGTGACATTCGTCAACGTTGCGTCGTTGGCCAGATTGCGCAAGCCGCCGCCATAACCCTGGGCTGTGTTTCCGCTGATGGTGCTGTTGATTATGGTCAGATGACTGCCGAAGGTAGTATCAATTGCGCCGCCGCTGCCATCGGCGCCGACGGCGTTGTTACCGGTAAGCGTGCTGTCCTTGATGGTTAAACTTCCTTCGCTGCGGATGCCCGCGCCAGAGTTCGCCTTCCCGCCCGTTATCGTCAGGTTGGAGATTTTCAGGTTCGCCTGCCACCAGTTGACGTTGAACACGCGACTATTATCGTTGCCATTAATCACCAGGCTCGTGTCAGTCGGGCCCGCGATAGTTTGCTCCTGGCCAATAGCTAGTTCGCCGCTGGTCAACGTAATCGGACTGGTGACATGCCCGGGAGACATATCGAAAGTGACCTTGCCGCCGGAGCACGCATTACTCAAGACATCACGCAAGCTGCCCGGGCCGCTGTCATTACTATTACTGACTACAAACACCTGGGCTTCCGTACAAGTGACGCCGATGCTCACGGTCAAGAAACCGGAATTAAAGTCTTCAGATGCTGGACCCAAGCCGGCCACAACAGTGAAAAAGAAAAACGATTGCGGACTGTAGAGATCGGAATCCGGTGTGAATTTTAATCCCGCCTGACCTTCCGCCACCGTAATAACCCCACCACTCGGAATCTCTGTGACGCCGTCGTGCTTAAACAGTCGGCCGTTGGTGACACTAAAGAATTTGAAGTGCGTCACTTCCGGGCCATCAGCCAAATTACGATCGATGACCAGGCCGTTAGTCGTCTGCGTATTGACCGTGGTGTTCGCCGGCGAGGCGCTGGGGAAATCAGCGACCGGCTTGACAGTAATCTTGAAGGTCTGTGCCGCGGATGTATCCTGACCGCCTCCGTTGTCATGAAGTTTGACGCTGACCGACGCGACTCCGAAAGCGTTCGCAGCCGGTTTGTATGTCAATATGCCGTCCGTCGCGACTGACGGTTGAACCGCGAAAAGCTGGTTGTTGTCATTCGTCACAATGAAGTCCAACGTCTGGTTCGATTCATTTGCCGGCCCGGCCGAGATGTTGGACGCCCAATTGTTGATGGTCTTCGCGCCTGCATCTTCGTTAACTGTTTGATCTGCGCCCTTGGTGAACGACGGCGTGTCGTTGATGGCATTGATGGTCACGTTGACGCTCGCCGTATCACTGCCGCCGTGTCCGTCACTGATTGTGTAAGTAAACGTGTCCGTCCCGGAGTAATCGGTAGCCGGAGTGTAGGTCAGCCCTGATCCGCCACCGGTGATTGCCACCAGTCCGTGCGCACCCTGTGTCACGGCGGTGATGGCCAGCGTGTCGTTGTCCTGGTCCGTATCGTTCGCGAGCACGCTAATCGCATTCGCGCTGCTGTCTTCGTTAATGGTTGTCGCGTCGTCGTGCGCATCGGGCGCGGTATTGGACTGGGTCGTGAAACGAGTGAGCAGGCCGAAGTTGTCAGTGAATGCTCCGCCTGCCACACCTGATGGGTTGGCTGCGCGACTCGTGAGCGAGTTGGCGCCCGCGCGGAAATAAAGCAGCGAGCCGCCCGAGAATTGCACGGGCGCATTGAAGTTGATCTCCATCAGGAGGTTGCCACTCGCCGGATCATACGTGAAGGGTGTGATATCGATGAGGACATCAAACTGAGCACCGTCAGTTATGTTCGCATTCAACGGTCCTGAGAAAACCGGGGCCAGTTGCGGCCCGCGGTTGGTTGCCAGGTTCGTGCTCAGCGCATTCGGCACGGCCGCAGTGGCCCCTAATGAAACACTAAAGTTGTAGTTCGCGATCCCGGGGTTCGAAGTCAACTCGTGCGACGCGAACGCGATCTGGGTAATCGTCACCGGCCCGGAGAACGCACTCTTGGCGTAGACCTGCTGATACGTACCGCCCGTCTGAAAATTAGGAAATGAAGTGCCGTTGGCCGAAGGGTCCAATCCAATCGGGTATCTACTGTTGTTGTCGTTGGCTCCGATCGTGAACGTGCCGTTGACGGCCGAAACTGGAATGCTGACAAAGACGAGTGTCGTTAACGCCAGCGCAAGAATGAGTGTGAGTAATCGGGACATTGCTTTCTCCTTGCGTGACGCAACAGTCACGCGGCTAACTCCGGCGGTCCACGGACCGGCCGTACGTTGATTGATGATGCGAAATTAATCTGGTGCAAATTTGTATGGACGACTGGAGCGCAAGCGTCCTCGCTTGCATCGGCAGAAGAAGCAACCGAGACGGTTGCACTCCAGTCGAGAGGGCTGGAGTGCGCGGCGCTCTTATTCGTCACGCACGCCAGTCCGCTTGGTCGCGGTTCGCCAGGAACCGTCACTCCAGTTGTTTGCGGCTCTGCCGCTCTCCAGTGCGGTAAGGCTTGCCTTACCGGCGCCGTTCATTTCTTTCCGCAGGCTACGCCTGCCTGCGAGGCGCAGCCGCGAAAATCTTTTGCTCAGCTTTCGGAAAGGCAAGCCTTTCCGCACTGGAGAGCAGCAGAGCCACCCGTGACAGTCACGCGCAAAGATGCGCGTTCCACTTACCACCTAACAGAACGCCGGCGCGACACTCTCGATTCGCTGACGCGCTTTCGGAGTCAGACTCTCGAGCGTGGCCAGGACCTTTTCGTGCGTCATGCCGCTGCCGAGATAAGTCCAGCGATTCGCCTGCTTCTGCACTCGACGAAACTCTTCCTTCTCGGCGTCGGTCAGCTGGCGCCCGGTGGCGCGCATGAACGCATCCATGTCGAATTCCACCTGTTGCGTCAGGCCGTTATCGAGGAAAGCGCCAATGTCCAGAAACTCTTCGATGGCTTCCATGATCTGGTCCTCAGTCTTGCCTTCGGCCAGCCATTCGACCACCAGCGTGTCCGTCTTCGCGTGCTGCGCCTCTTCCACCCAGTGGTTCTTCAGGAGGCTCTTGAATTGCGGATCGAGTTCCTGATCGTCCTTGATGCTTTCCAGGTAATGTCTCTGCGACATCCACTCGATTTGCAAAATTGCGATCGCGACGGCCAGCGGCTGATGATTCAGCACGGCTTTCGCGACCTCGTCAGCCGGTCCTATCACCGCGCATTCAGTGCCAAAGCCTTCGGCAAACTCACGCTTGAAGGTCTTGAAAAGCTGAATGTGCTTGGCTTCTTCGCTGGCCAGCTGCAGCAGCGCGCGCAGACGATAATCGCCGTCGAGCAAATGCGGACGCGCTTCATCCAACGCGAACGGCAGAATGAACTCCTCTACCAGCTCGAAAATGCTGAGGTACGTATTGCCGCGAATCTGATTGAGAATTCGCTTCTCGTCCGCCGACAGGAACGTCAGCTTATCCATCCACGCCAGCGCTTCCGGCATAAACGGTTTGGAAAAGTCGAGCCGCTTGTCGCCGCCGATGATGTCCTCGACGCGCCAGGGCGTCGCCTGACCAGCGGCCAAAGTCGATTGATATGTGTAACCGTGATTCATTTTGTCTCCTTAATTAGCCCACCCGTTACCGCAGGTGGTTCTGACCTCATGTCTCGCTCATGTCTCGGAGAGCGGATGGCGAGATGTGACATCCGCTCCCCCAGCGGCCGGATCAGCTCACGCGCTGCGCGCGACAAACTAACCAGCCGTAAACCGATTTACTGTTCGCGATAAAAGTAGTACTCGGCCGTGTAAGGGATCTGAACGGTCTCGCCGATGAATGAGCCCGGGCCAGCCGGCGCCAAACCGCCTTTGGTGTTTGCTCGCTGGATGTAGGTCACCGAGTTGTAAATGCCCGGCCCGCTCGTCGAAACTGCTTCGAGCAACAACCAGGGAATCGCGGTGGTGTCCGGCGAGCATCCATACATGCGCGCGCCGACAACTTTGCTGCCGCTATTGCTTTCCCAGGTCGGACCCACGTAATGCCTGCCGACTTTGCCGTCATAACCCGCGTTCGCGAACAAGGTCGCGTCGGGCCCGACGAGCACCCAACTGTTGCCGTCCCATCGATAAATCTGCACGCCGGTCGCGTACACCTGCGAGTGCAACTTGTTACCCTCGGGCACGCGCAGACGGTCGCAAAGCGGCGAAGGCAGCTCAGGACCATTCTTGTCCTTCGTTGGGGTGCCGGGAGTACTCGCGCCGGTAATTCCCGCGAGCACCAGCAGGCTGGCCGTCGCGACGATTGCTTTAATTTTTCTGTTGTTCATGACTCTCTCCTTTAGAATTCAAACCTGTAGCGTCCGGTCACGCGGCCTTTGCGAGGCGCGCGACCGTTGCTTGCCGGCGAATCGCTTCATTCGTTTTTTCGCCGTCACTAAAAGGTGCGTCGTCCGCGGGCGGATTCCATCAGGCAGTCAAGATTTTTTTGATCTAAGAATGGCAGGTGTATGATTTGCCGAATGTTTGCGGCCCTCTCCCTCTGGGAGAGGGGCAATAGTGGACGCATCTGAAACGTGCAGCCCGAAGGGCTGCGAGAGAGTAGCCGGTGGTCGAAGCGTTAGCGGAGACCACCGGAAAGGATGGAAATAAGAGTCTCGCAACGATGTCTGGCATCCTTTTAGGGTGCGCGTCGGGAAGAACCCGGTTCCGGTGGTCTTCGCGGCGCTTCGACCACCCGCTACTCT
>DATANL010000667.1:0-3358 GCA_036266295.1 Pyrinomonadaceae bacterium
CGTCAAATCTTCCGCACTCTTGAGCAATCTGAGGCAGGCAGCCAGAACTTGCGGGTCCTGCGAAGATTGAGCGATGGTCCGAGCCGCCGGCAAAGCTGAGGCGTTGTAGGCCAGTTCGAGATAACGAACCATCCGGGCTGCATAATTCGGTTCGGAATTGCCGGCGCCATCTGCATTTGCCGACGTGTCTTCCAACGCTGATTTGATCGCTGCGTCAGCAAGCTCGTCCGAGATGACATCGGCTCCGGCGGTCTGCAACATCTCAGCTATTCGGGCTGGCGGCCAGTCCGCGCGTGTTCCTAAAAGTGGAATTATTTGCGGCACAGCTTTGGCGGCATCGATCAATACCAACGAACGCGCGGCGGCGAGTGATACCAGCGCGCCCTCATGTTCTGTCATTCGCCACAATTCGTCCCAGGCGGCGCGCTCCTGCAGTTCTCCCAGCGTAACTATCGCGACGAGCCGGTTACGCAAATTCCAATTGCGCAACATGCCGAGCGCGACCTGTCCGATCTGCAAGGCCCGCGCGATTTGGTTCAGCCGATCTTTGGATTCGTCGAGCAGCGACTCGTGCAGGTGGTTCCAAAGCAGAAGGAAATCCGGCAAGTCGCGACGGGCCAGCCTTGGTAAATCGGAAGTGGCGACATCTACTGCATCGGCCAGGATAGGCTGCCACACTGCCGAGAATCTTTGACGCCGCCGCTCGCGCAACCGGAGCGACACTCGCATCGACAACACCACCATCAACAACAGCAATGTTAGTGCGAAATGAAAAATCGCCAGAGACTCTACGAGTCGCAGCGTATCTGCGTCAGAAACGAAGGAGAAGCCCAATTTGTCCACCACTCCTCGTGTAGAAGGTTCCTTGTCGATGCCAGACGGCCACGTACGAGAATCCCCAGTGGTTATTGATCCAATGCCGTCCCGTCACACTAAAGTCGAGCACGTCAGTTTTGATTAGGCCACCAGGCACGCTCTCGATCTCCTGACCAAAGGCGAAGCCCGCCCCGACGCTGTTGCGTTCGCCGTAGTAATAATTTCCCTGAAACACGTGGCTGGCAGCCGTGCCTTTTCCATTCAAGTGCGCGACGTACAGCGTGTATGCGCCGCGATAGGCGCTGAAATATTTTTCCACGCCAAAGACACCCATGTTCACAACGTCATCCGGATAACGGTTGTGGCGAATGCCGGCGCTGCCCAACCACCCTTTGCCGAAGTTCCGCTGCAGCTGGCCAAAGAATGAAGCGGTTGGCAGGATCTGGTGATTCGGACTGCCCGCGGCTTCGAACGTGGCCATCCAACTCTTCGATTTATTAAGCGGAGTAAAGAAGCCGACCATGAAATTCGGATCGGTCACCTCAAACCGTCGCACTGCTGACGCGGTGCCGTACGCTACCTGGCCCGTGCCGAACTTGTGAGTCAACGAAAAGTAATACGTCTGCCAATCAGGCTTGTCCTTATTCACAAATTCATATGACGAGCCGATTTCGACCTGTGTCTCAGGTTCGATCTTCTTTGCTGAAGCACTTTTCGCTGTCGTCTCTTTCGCGTCGGGAGACGCCGCAGCTCGTGGTTCGCCTGTCTGCGCCGCCGCGCACACTGACATTAAGAGCACACACACAGACGCCAGGCAGGTTTGAAGGCTTGTCATTGTCGTCACAATGTCCTGGTGAGGCGGCGAATGCGCGCCATCAGCTCACCGGGCCGGAACGGCTTCACGACGTAATCGTTAGCGCCGTTGTCCAGCGCGCGTACGATGTGCTGTTCCGTCGATTTCGCCGTCAGCATGATGATCGGAACCTGGCTCCAGGTCGCGTGCTCGCGAATCTTCCTGATCAATTCAAATCCATCGACGTAGGGAAGCATGACGTCGAGCAGCACTAATTCCGGTGCAGCTTCCGTCGCGTCGATGTATTGCGTCGCCTGCCGTCCGTCGCGAGCGATTTCAACTCGATATCCTCGCCGCGTCAGCAAGTGCTCGAGGATCGTCACAATTATTTGATCGTCCTCGACCACAAACGCCTTTCGCTGAGATTGGTTTTCGACAGCGACCAGGGTTTGTTCGTTGGTCATTTCCATATCGACTTCCGGCTGTGTTCACGGCGGCTTAAACCCTGTAGTTCGTCAGGTTTCCGGCATGATTGGTACTGGCAATATTGACAGGTGACTTAGGACGATTATGTTTCCACTCTTACCATCGGAATCAACCGGCTCGAATTCGATGGATACTTCACTCGAATCCATACAGGTAATCGCCTCGCCGACAGAAGGCGGACACACGCTGCGCAGCATCGTCGAAATTATTCGCGGCATCATGCAGGCCGACGTGGCGAGCATTCTTGGCTTTTCGTTGGACGATGAAAGATTCAGTTGGAAAGCAGCCGCTGGTTTTCGCTCAGCAGAGATCGATTATGAAGAAATCATCTGGCGTCCCGGATCTGCGCGTCTCATTCTGGAAGCGCTGGCGGAAAATGAAGCCGTCGTTTTTGAAGGCGCGGGCTCAACTGTGACCCTGCCCCTTTACGTGGCCGAGGGCGTCGAATATCTGGCGGTCGCTCCGCTGCGAATCTCGGGAAACAGATCGGGCGCGGTCACCGCGGGTTTTCGCGCCCCTCATCATTTCTCAGATGACGAGAAGACACTGCTGAAAGATTTGGCGGAAATGGCCTCGCTCACTCTCGACAACGCGCGGCTGCGAGAGATGGTCGGCGAAACTCAGCAGAGGCTGCGACTGACGCAGCTGTTTGCGCACATCGGCACGTTTGATTGGAACATCGAGAGCGGCATCAACACCTGGTCGCCGGAGTTGGAAGAGATGTACGGGTTGCCGCCGGGTGAGCATGCGGACACCGAAATGGTTTGGGCGGATCATGTTCATCCGGACGATCGGAGCAATGTCATAAATTGCGTGTTGCGCGCTTTCGAAACCGGCCAACCGGTCGATACTCAATGGCGCACGACCTGGGGTGACGGCAGCGTTCGTTGGTTGCTGGGGCGGTTCCAGCTTTTCTCGGATGAAACAGGCCAGCCCATGCGGCTGACCGGGATCAATCTTGATATTACTGATCGCAAACTCGCTGAAGACCGCGCGCGTGAAATGCAGGAGCAACTAGCAAAATCACAAAGGCTCGCCGCGATCGGCCAACTCGCCGCCGGTG
The DNA here is from genome assembly GCA_036266295.1 of Pyrinomonadaceae bacterium. Lineage (GTDB taxonomy): Bacteria > Acidobacteriota > Blastocatellia > Pyrinomonadales > Pyrinomonadaceae > UBA11740. Next base: position 3,159 of record DATANL010000667.1, read on the forward strand.
TCGCGCACGAAGTCAATAATCCGCTCGCCACCGTCATGGCCTGCGCCGAAGGCATGATCCGCGACATGCGCGATCCCAAGACTAAGGAGTTCGCGGCCAGCTGGCGCTGGGATGTTTACGCCGACGAAATTGTGAAGCAGGCAATGCGGTGCAAGCAGATTACGCGCGGACTTCTGGACCTCACCCGCCGGCGTGAACCC
>DATANL010000668.1:0-4124 GCA_036266295.1 Pyrinomonadaceae bacterium
CAGGAAGTTGTCGTCGCGCCGCGAGATGCGGCCGGTAAAGATGGCTTCGACCCCGAGCGATTGTCCCGCTTCGCGCGCATCGATTTCCCTGCCCTTGTACTGAAACGTCGAATTTCCGGCGGTGACTTTCAGTTTAGGTAATTGGGCTAAGTCGCCAATCAGCGCTTCGGTTATCCCATCCGACAAATACTCCGCGTCGGGACTGCCGGTTTCGTTGATGAAGGGCATCACGGCAATCGAATTGATTTCCTTGTTTTGGTGCGGCCCATTCCCTAAAAACCAGGAAACGAAGACCGTCACGCCCGCAAGCAAAACTAATGCAGCCACCAGAAGAGTCTTATGACGATTGATCCCGGCGACCATGTGCGCAACAGTCGCGGTGGGATAGGCGGCCCCGGAATTGACGGAACTGATCGTGGAAACGAGGGCCGCGCTTCTCGCCTGGCTCCCGGTCTTTGCGGTTGCTTTTTTATTACTCGGAACTGCCTCGAGAGAATTCTTGAAACGCGCTTCAAGTTGTAGCTCTCGCTTGAGACTCTTCAAATCATCGGCCAGTTGACTAGCGGTCTGATATCGCTCCCTCTGGTTCTTGCGCAAAGCCTTTGTGACAATGCAATCCAGTTCAGCAGGCACGTCGGCAGAATCCGCCAAAGGCGGCAGGTCGTCTTCCATCAAAGAGACCATCACATGACTCGGCGTCTCGCCCGAGAAAGGCACGAGCCCGGCGAGCAATTCGTACAGGACAATTCCCAAAGACCAAATGTCTGTGCGCACGGTGACCCGTTTAGCGCGCGCCTGTTCGGGAGACATGTACTGCACTGTTCCCATTACCAATCCCGGACTGGACTGGACCAGAGTGGGTGTCTCCAGTTCGGTATTGGTAATCGCAGACTCAGTCAGCTTGGCCAGGCCGAAGTCAAGAATCTTCACGTAACCGTCGGCCCTTACCATGATGTTTTCCGGTTTGATGTCTCGGTGCACAATCCCGGCTGCGTGCGCCGCAGTCAATGCCCCGGCAGCCTGAATCACCACATTCAGTGCTTCGCTGAGCTTGAATGGCCTTTCATTCATCAACTGACGCAAGGTTTTCCCGTCCACGAACTCGGCAGCGATGAAGTGCGCGTGATCTGACTGCCCTATCTCAAAGATGGTGAGAATGTTGGGATGATTTAGTGCTGACGCTGAGCGCGCCTCTCGCTCAAAGCGACGGGCGCGATCGGGATTAATCGTGAAGGGGCGTGGGAGCACCTTGAGCGCGATCTTGCGCTTAAGCCTCGTGTCGTCCGCGAGATATACCTCGCCCATACCACCCGCGCCGAGTTGACGCACGATTTCATAGTTCCCGATTTGCTGCCCTGGCTTGAGCTGGTCTCCGTTGATGCCAAGCAGTTCAGCCGCGAGGTGTCCCGGCGGAGATTCAATGAAGCTGTCAGCCTCTTGGTGCGATGAGATCAGCGATTCCAGGTCGCGGCGTAGTTGCTGGTCGCCGGCGCATGCCTCGTTGAGGAATTCATTAATTTGCGCCGGCTCGCGGGCGAGGGCCGCATGAAATAACTCGTCGATTTTTTGCCAGCGTACGGGAGTCATGCTCGTTCATGGAAGCCGATGAAATGGAGCAAGCGCGTTTGCCTTGCATCCGGACCACCGGGACGCTTACACACCGGTCCTTTAAGATTAACGTGACAAATCTCCGCCGAATATCTCAGGCTCAGGCGAGTTATTTGATAATTCTCGGCGCAGCCAGGCTTTCGCCAGCGTCCAATCGCGCATTATGGTGCCCGGCGAAAGCGCCAGGACTGCGGCGGTTTCTTCAATACTTAAACCGCCAAAGAATCGCAGCTCAACAATTTGGCTCTTGCGTTCATCGACCTGGGCAAATCGGGTCAGGGCTTCATCGAGGGCGACGACTTCAGAGCTGCGCTCGTCAGACACAGTCAACGCCTCGTCCAGCGATATCTCCGGCGCTCCTCCTCCGCGCTTCGCGTAGCGACGACTGCGCGCATAGTCAACCAGAATCCGGCGCATCATCCGGGCCGCAACAGCAAAGAAGTGGGCCCGGTTTTGCCAATGCACTTGACTCTGATCAATGAGCCGCAGATAGGCCTCGTTGACTAACCCCGAGGTTTGTAACATGTGGCCGATGCGTTCCCGGCCCATGTGCCGGTGGGCCAGCCGATGCAATTCTTCATAGACCAGTGGCATCAACTCGTCGCGAGCTGAGTCGTCGCCATTTCCCCAGGCGACCAGCAGTTCTGTTAAGTTTTGGGCGGGCGTCATTCGGCGTCACCCCACCAGACAAGACTTCCTGAGGGCGGGGATTATACACCCCACAGAGACTGAGGCCATCGCGAGCATGCGCATGCGGAAATAACTTATGCGCATTAGAGGTTTCGGTTGTACTTCTCGCGTAGATAATCGAAGCCATCAAATTTTGGTTTTAGCAGGCGTGATACGTTCGACATCGATGAGGCATGTCCTGCGCGTCTGCGACAGTCGCATTAAGTTTTTCAATCGTGTGTGACAATGGAAATCTGGTATTGCTTCCTCGGCCGGCAACCCAGGGCTGACATTCTGAACGCGTTAAATGAGACGGGTCTGCTTACCCGTGCCTGCGAATCGCCACCTTCCAACGGTCCTGGAATAATCTTTTTCGACGAGATCACTAACCAACTCCCAGAGGTCCTGCGCGCAGCCAGTTGCCGAGGCGCGGAAAGAGTAATCGCCATTGCGCTTTCGCGGTCGGCCATAAAGCCGGCGGGCATCTGGCGTTTGCTCAACGCCGGGGCCTCGGATGTATTTGCCTGGGATCATTCTCTCGAGCCGGCCCAGGAGATCGCCGCAAGGTTCGAACGATGGAACAAGGTTGACGAGATTGTTCGATCGCCGTTGGTTAGAAGCAATCTTGCCGGCCAGAGCGCTATCTGGATTCGTTCTTTGCGGAAACTGGTTGAGGTAGCGAGTTTCACTGACTCATCCGTACTGCTCACTGGAGAGAGCGGAACGGGAAAAGAGCTCTTCGCGCAACTCGTTCACACACTCGATCCGCGCGCGTCGAAAGGCAGCCTGGTTGTTTGCGATTGCACCACGATCGCGCCGGAACTTTCTGGCAGTGAATTTTTCGGCCACGAACGCGGAGCCTTTACTGGGGCTATCGCGGATCGCAAGGGAGCTTTTGCGTTGGCAGATGGCGGCACGCTTTTTCTCGACGAAGTTGGCGAGTTACCGCTCAACATGCAGGCTGAGTTGCTGCGTGTAATTCAGGAACGCACTTACAAGCGGGTCGGAGGAAACTCGTGGCAGAAGACCAATTTTCGTTTGGTGTGCGCCACAAATCGCAACCTGGTAGAAGAGCAATCGCGAGATCGATTTCGCCGTGACCTCTATTACCGCATCGCGACCTGGACCTGTCACCTGCCACCGCTGTGCGATCGCCGCGAAGACATCCTCGTCCTCGCGAGGCATTTCATCGAACAACTCCGGCCGCACGACCCACCCGAGCTCGATGACACCGTGCGGCAGTACCTGCAGGCGCTTGCCTACCCAGGCAACGTGCGCGACCTGAAACAACTCGTGACCCGAATCGTCCAGCATCACGTGGGGCCCGGCGCGATCACGGTGGGAGACATTCCCGAAGACGAAAGACCATCCAGCGATAATGAAGATGATTGGCGTGAAGCGGGCCTCGAGACCGCCGTCCGCTCGGCGATTGCATCGGGAGCAAGTCTAAAGGAGATTGAACGCAGCGCCGGAGAACTGGCCGAAAGGATTGTCATCGAAGAAGAGCTGGGCAACTTACAGCGGGCCGCGGCCAGGCTCGACGTAACCGATCGCGCGCTGCAAATGCGCCGCGCCGCGCGTCGACCGAATGGCAACGGCAGTGGCAGTCAATGATCCCGACGGATCAAGCGCCTCGTTTGGTTAATTGAGTACTCAGTTTGGCGGCGGTACAAGGTCGAGACCGGGTAATCCAAGCCAGGCACGAGCGCCGGCTTTGACAGCAGTGGTTGCACTAACGGTGAATTTCAATTTGGATGGGTCGTTGTTTGTATCAACAGACGCTCGTGCGAATGCCGGCTTACAGTCCTTTGCTCCAACAAAAAGAACTTTCACATCTCCTTTTGGTC
>DATANL010000669.1:0-2417 GCA_036266295.1 Pyrinomonadaceae bacterium
ATTGATCCGGTCGCTACCGCTCGCGGTTCTGACACGGAACTGCCCGATGATCACCAAATCTCAAAGCTCGATATTATCCATTGGCGCGGCAATCATTCTGATGGTTTTATCGGTCTCCGGCCCCGTTGCCAGCGTAGCTGAACCCGACACACTTTCCACCAATCCGGGAAAGACCGACTGCGTTGATGCGACGCCGGAGAACGATTTCGCCGCTCATGTCGCAGCCCTGAAAAAGAAACTACCGTCGGCTGATTTCTCAATCATCGTTCAACCTCCGTTCGTCGTCGTCGGCGACGAGTCCGAAGCAGCTGTCCAGGAACACTCGGAACGAACCGTGAAGTGGGCGGTCGATAAACTGAAGCAGGATTATTTCAGCAAGGACCCGAACGAGATTCTCGACATCTGGCTGTTCAAAGACGCGGCGTCGTACGAACGAAACGCGGTCAGCTTATTCGGTTCAAAGCCAACGACGCCGTATGGCTACTTCTCCAGCGCCCACAAAGCACTGGTGATGAACATCTCGACCGGCGGCGGAACCCTGGTGCACGAGATTGTCCACCCGTTCATGGAAGCGAACTTTCCCGCCTGTCCATCGTGGCTGAACGAGGGTCTCGGCTCGTTGTATGAGCAGTGCGGCGAGGTTGAGGGCCACATTCACGGCTACACGAATTGGCGTCTGCCGGGATTACAAAACTCGATCAAAGCCGGAAACGTGCCGGCGTTTAAGAAGCTGATGTCAATGGGCGCCGGCGACTTTTACGACGACGATCGCGGCACGCATTATGCCCAGGCCCGTTACCTCTGCTACTACCTGCAACAGCGCGGTCTCCTGGTAAAGTTTTATCGCGAATTCCACGCGCATCAAAAAGACGACCCCACCGGCTATAAAACTCTGCAACGAATTCTAAGAGTGCGCGACCTGAACGCATTCAAGGGACGTTGGGAAAAATATATTTTGAGTCTCAAGCAGGGCGTCGAACCCACCGCGCAGCCGAACTGAAATATCTTGCAAAGAGATTGATTGACATCACTCTGCGCCGTGTAGTAGCGTCGCAGCTACAGATATGCAGACGAGCAATCATCAGCTCACACCCTCAAATCCACGAGCCTGCCAACCAGGAGAAGTAACGATAAGTTGAAACAGATCGAGCTTCCACCAAGGGGCCTGGAGACGCTCTTCGGCGTTCACGACCAGAACATCAAATACCTCGAGTCTTTGCTCGACGTTCAAATCAACGGGCGCGGTCACAACCTGAGTGTCGACGGCGATCCCAAAGACGTCGAAACAGTCCAGCAGATTCTCGAAGATTTTTCCGAACTGTTCGCCGAAGGCCGGCAGTTCAATGACAAGGAATTGCGCGAAGCGTTTGCCCAGATCGCTGAGGATCGCGCCTACAGCCTGAAGGATTATTTCACGCGTTCGCGTTTCAGCCCGGCCGGCAAGAAACAAGTGGCGCCAAAGTCCGCGATGCAACGGCGCTACGTCGAAGCGATTCAGCAGAAAGATATCGTCTTCGGGATTGGACCGGCGGGAACCGGCAAGACTTATCTGGGCGTCGCGATGGCCGTGCAGGCCTTGATGCAGAAGCAGGTCAATCGCATCGTGCTGGCGCGTCCGGCAGTCGAGGCAGGCGAGAAGCTTGGCTTTCTTCCGGGCGATTTGCAGGAGAAAGTGGATCCTTATCTGCGGCCGCTGTACGACGCGCTGTTCGATTTGGTGGACTATGAACGCGTCGAGCGGCTGCTGGAGAAACGCGTAATCGAAATTGCGCCGCTGGCTTTTATGCGCGGCCGTACGCTGTCAGACGCCTTCGTCATTCTGGATGAGGCGCAGAACACCACCAGCGAACAGATGAAGATGTTTCTCACGCGAATTGGTTTCGGATCGAAAGCCGTCATCACCGGCGACGTGACCCAAATCGATCTGCCGACCGGCAAGCGCAGCGGTCTGGTCGAAGCGGAACGCGTGCTCGCGGGCGTTGAGGGAATCGAATTCGTCTACTTCACCGAGAAAGACGTCGTCCGTCACAAGCTGGTCCAGATGATCATCAAGGCCTACGAATCGCATACGAAGAAGAGCGAGATTTAATTTCGCGTGCGCGGCCGCCTTTTGATTACTCACGAAAGGCGTCAAGCCGCCGCACTCCAAAAATTGATGATCGAAATTCTGAATCGCCAGCGCAGCCGGAAGATCGACAAGCAGGCGTGGTCGGACTTTGCGCAACGCGCGCTCGAAATCATCGATCCTTCGTGTAAAACCGCAAGCGTGGTTTTTGTCAGCGACGCCTCTATTAAAAAACTCAATCGCCAGTTCCGCGGCCAGAGCCAGCCCACGGATGTGCTTTCGTTTCCGACCGAAGCTGAAGAATTCGAGACACCCAACCGCACGCATCTCGGCGAGATCGTAATCTCAGCCG
>DATANL010000670.1:0-5220 GCA_036266295.1 Pyrinomonadaceae bacterium
TCGTCCCCGCCTCGACGCCGGCGAATGAAGTGCTGGCGATGAAGCCCGACGGAATCTTTCTCTCGAACGGCCCCGGCGATCCGGCTTCGATGACAAAGGAAGTTGAGGAAGTAAAGCGTCTCGCCCAGTCAGGCACACCGACATTTGGAATTTGCTTCGGCCATCAACTACTCGGCCGCGCCTTTGGTGGTCAGACTTTCAAGTTGATGTTCGGTCATCGCGGCGGCAATCAACCGGTGAAGGATTTCCGCGACGGCCACGTTGAAATCACTTCACACAATCACGGTTTCGCCGTGAGAGCCGAGACGCTGCCGCCTCAGGTCGAGGTCACGCACATCAATCTCAACGACCAATGCGTCGAAGGCATGCGGCACAAAACTCTGCCGATTATCTCGGTGCAATATCACCCTGAAGCTGCGCCGGGCCCACACGATGCCGCGCATCATTTCCAGCGATTTATTGAATTAATGGCGAACCGCTAGTCCGCAATTATTTTCTACGGCCCAAAAACCCACTCAGGAATCCCAGCGTGAGGCCGATGCCGAGCGCGACGCCGATCGATTGCCAGGGGTGATGCTTGATGTAGTGGGTCGTGTCGTCGAGACAGTCCTCGCCGGCCTCGTAGCCCTTTCGAATTAATCGCTGGGCTTTTCGCTTGCCGACATCCACCAAATCTTCGGCGAGAATTTTTCCTTCCGCGGCTTTTACAGCCAGATGACCGAGGTTGATGGCTGTGTGTTTCCCGTTACGCACGGTGGTAGTTTCCATAAAAATCTTTTCCTTCCGATCTGTCGTCATTATGACAGACGTTGGCGGTTCTGGACTAAGGCTTCCGTTTCAAATCCACGACGTTATTGTTGCCAAACACGTGCGTCGATAGCTGACAAACAAGACGGACGCTCCGAATGAGCGTCGCATCTCGATCCGGTCGCTACCGTTTCGCGGTACTGACATGCGGATTCAGATCTTCTGAATCGTGACCGTCACGATCATAACCGACCCGGCGGTGCGGCTATATGAAACCCAGAAGCCGCGCGATTCATACCTGACCATCGCAAAGGCCGAGCCGTCAGGTTTCGTGACCAGCCCCTCGCCAACGATCGCGTGATAGTCCGGCGCGCCGGCGCCGTTCGCATAGTCGACTGAGATCATTCTGGCTTTGTGCGCCGCATCGTAAACCACCTGCGCCGTCATCGTTTCCGACAGCACGAAGTAATCCATTTCAGCGTCCTTCAAAACCGGGTTGCCGAGTTTCTCGCGCACTTCTTCCGGCGTCATGCCGAGTTTCGCGCCGCGAAAGTCCGTGTACAACGGCTGCTGCGCGACCGAGTTGTCAACCGCCGCGACGCGCGCCTTTTGCGCCTGCACGGTCGCAGCGAAGATAAAGCTGATCATCGTCACGACGACGAGACCCGTTATGTTTCGTTTCATATTTGTGCCTCCCGCACCGTGTCAGAAGCCCGACGTTAAGCGACTTCCCTACAAAGGTTGACATCGTCAGTCGAGCCCTTGCTTACGCGGGCTTCTGACACGCTTATGCATTAAGGTCTCCGCTGGCCCGCTTACCCACGGCCCACACTTCGCCGCCCGCACGCAGCTGCAACACGATCTGGTCAAGCGGCCTGGGCGGTGGTCCAAACATCACGTAGCCGTTGCGCGAATCGTAAATGCCGCGATGACACGGGCACCGCAGGCACCGCGCGGAGGTGTCGTAATCAACCGAGCACCCGAGGTGTGCGCACTTGCGGCTGTAGGCAAGGTATTGCCCATCCATCGCGCGCACCAGCACGGCCGGATCGTTTGCTTTCGGATAATCGAAATAAAGAAACGAGCCCGGCATCACGCGCTCGGCCCCCTGGATTTTCGTAGGCGGATAAGCGGCCAGATTCTGCTGCTGGTCCTTTTGGCCGGCGACACTAGTGCCGGCAACCGCGAGCGCCGCAGATGAAATCAAAGCCCGATTACAGAACGCGCGCCGGGTGATCTTTGAATCACTTTTCCGAAGCATGGAACCAGACCTCCTGAGGCTTTAGAGAGCAACGGGCATTCCCACGTGCACACTCGAGAAACGCACAGTCTTTCCTCAATTTCCGGTTTTTTTCGGCGCTGCGGAATGCGCGCTTTCACTCAGATTCTGAGAAAGTTTTCCCAGCGATCGATCGCGTAAACCTGGCGCGCTGAATGAACCGGACGGCACATTGCTTGCGCGTTTGGAGTGTCAGAACCGGAAGCGGTAGCGACCGGATCGACGCACGACGTTTGGAGTCAATTGATCCCGTCGCTACCGCTCCGGGTTCTGACACTGAGGAGAGTCATGCAGCAAATCACTAACGAGATCATTCACAAAAGTCATATCCTGTCACAGTCGATGTCGGATAACAGTAATCAGACCAATCAAAACTATTCATGCGCGATCGGATTTCCTCATCGCAACGGCGACGTGGTCCTGCGCGATGGCTCCACCGTGCGAATTCGTGCGATGCAGCCGAGCGATGAGCAGGCGCTGCTGGCGCTGTTTCAATCTTTGTCGGAGGAATCGCTCTGGTTGCGGTTCCTTTCGCTGGCCAAGGGCACTGCGCTCGCCGCCGAAGCCCGCCGCGAAGTGAATCTCGAGCGCACCGTGGGCTTAATCGCGTGTAGTGGCCCGGATGAGCGCGTCGTCGGGCATTCGTTCTATGTCGGCATCGACGACCATCGCGCCGAAGTCGCGTTCACGATCGCCGACGATTTTCAGGGACGCGGACTCGGCACACTTCTGTTGGGCCAACTGGCGGAGATTGCCGCCGCTAACGGCATCGACACCTTCGAAGCGGAAGTCGCCGCCGCCAACTCAGCGATGCTGAATGTCTTTCGCGAATCGGGACTGCCGCTCGAGGTGGGCGCCACCGCCGGCCAGTTACACGTGAGCTTCGCGACCTCGTTTACTAAAGAAGCCATCGATCGCTTCGAACGGCGAGAATCAACTGCCGCGGTGAATGCGCTCAAGCTCTTCTTCAATCCGCGTTCAGTCGCAGTCATTGGCGCGTCACGCCGCCGCGGATCAATCGGCGGCGAGATTTTTCATAACCTGGTGGGGTACGGATTTGAAGGCCCGGTCTATCCCGTCAACCCGACCGCGCCGTTCATCCAATCGGTTCCCGCATACAAATCCGTCGAGGACATTCCCGGCGACGTCGACCTCGCGGTCATCGTCGTTCCTGCCGAACATGTTCTGGCCGCCGCCGAATCGTGCGGGCGCAAGGGCGTGAAGGCGCTCGTGGTCATCTCGGCCGGGTTTTCGGAAACTGGAAATCGCGGACAGGAAGATCAAGCTCAGCTCGTGCAAATCTGCCGCGCGTCGGGCATGCGTCTGATTGGGCCAAATTGCATGGGCATCATCAACACCGACTCGGCCGTTCATCTCGACGCCACCTTTGCGCCGGGATTGCCGCCGGCGGGACGCGTTGGATTTTCATCGCAGAGCGGCGCTTTGGGGCTGGCGATTATTCAGCACGCGAATTCGCTCGGCCTGGGCATCTCGACGTTCGTCTCGGTCGGAAACAAAGCAGACATTTCCGGCAACGATCTGCTCCGCTACTGGGAAACCGATTCGAACACAGACGTGATACTGCTCTACCTGGAGTCATTCGGTAATCCGAAAAAGTTTTCCCAGATCGCGCGTCGCGTCGGCCGCCAGAAACCAATCGTGGTGGTGAAGAGCGGACGATCAGCTGCCGGGGCGCGCGCGACCTCTTCGCACACCGGGGCTTTGATCGCGGCCTCAGACGTAACGGTGAACGCCTTGTTCCGGCAGGCGGGCGTCATTCGCACGGACACCCTGGAAGAATTGTTTGATGTCGCTTCGCTGCTCGTCAATCAACCTCTGCCTCAGGGCAATAAGGTTGGCATTATCACGAACGCGGGTGGGCCGGGCATACTCTGCGCGGACGCGTGTGAAGCGCGCGGACTTGACGTGCCGGTGTTGAGCGAGACGACTCAAAAGGCATTGCGCGAATTCCTGCCCGCCGGCGCGGGGGTGGGAAATCCAATCGACATGATTGCCTCTGCGCCGGCGGAACATTATCGACGCACGATCGAGCTGGTAGCGGCGGACGCTAACGTAGATTCGCTCATCGTCATCTTCACCCCGCCGCTGGTGACCCGCGCCGAAGACGTCGGTCGTGAGATCGTTGCCGCCATCAAATCAAGCAACATCACGAAGCCGGTGCTCAGCGTCTTTCTTTCAGCGGACAGCGCACCAGTGATATTGCGTGACGCAAACATTCCTGCGTACCGATTTCCCGAGACCGCGGCCATCGCTCTCGCCCGCGCGGCGCGCTACGCCCGCTGGCGCGAGCGGCCGGAAAGCAAACCGGCAATCTTCAACGACATTCGTCGTGATGACGCGGCGTCGCTGATCGCGGCGGCGTTACAACGCGGCAACGGTTGGCTGACGCACGGTGAAACGTCTGCGCTGCTTTCATATTACGGATTGCCGCTCATCGAGCAGCGAGTAGTCGACACGCCCGAGGCCGCGAGCCGGGTTGCAGAGCAGTTCGATTCGCCGGTGGCTTTGAAAGCGATTGCCCCGGGGTTGCTGCATAAGACAGATGCGGGCGCGGTTCGTCTGAATTTGAATGGACCAGACGTGGTGCGACAGGCGGCCGCGGAGATGCGCGATCAGCTAACGTTGCAGGGCCACGCGCCCACAGGTTTCGTGGTGCAAAGAATGGCCGAGCCAGGTGTCGAAATGCTGGTCGGCGTCGTGCACGATCCTCAGTTTGGTCCGGTCGTGGCGTGCGGCGCCGGCGGTGTACAGGTTGAATTGCTGCGCGATGTTTCGGTGCGACTGACACCGTTGGCGAAGGAAGACGCTGGAGAAATGGTGCGCAGCCTCAGAACTTTCCCGCTATTGAATGGATTTCGCGGCAGCAGTAAACGTGATGTGGCCGCGCTCGAAGAAGGACTGCTGCGCGTCAGCGCGATGGTTGAGGATTTCCCGCAAATCGCCGAACTCGACTGCAATCCGTTCGTGGTTTATGAAGCGGGCGCGGTGATTCTCGATGCCCGCGTGCGCGTGGAAGCGGTAGAACCGAAGCCGTTGCGGGGCGTGCGACGCTAGTCTCGTTTAGAAGGCGGACTTGTCCGCCTCGGCCGCACAAGTGCGGCCTCTAAACGAATCGGCTATTGATTTGTCAAAGCGGTATCGCCGCTGCGCTCTGCCACCGCACACCAAATTAC
>DATANL010000671.1:0-5539 GCA_036266295.1 Pyrinomonadaceae bacterium
GCGGCGCTCCAGTTCAGCGTCATCCCTTTTCCCGTCAACAAGATCTGAAGCTAAGATGGTCGCCGTTTGAATCGGCGGATGGCTCACAAACCAACTTTTCGGTGTCAGAAAAATAAAAGCCAGGATCAACACGCAAAGCACATCCCACTGCCAGGATGTCCGAGAATAGTTCCAAAAGGCGATTTTTTTGGCAGTGTCCGAGATGAATCCCATCTTGCGTTTCTCAGATAATTCAGTCACTTCGTGAGGCTAGACGATATGACCGTCACGCATTTGGATGATCCGCTGACAGGCCGCGGCTGCCTCGGGATTGTGCGTAATCATTATGATTGTCTGATTGAACCGATCGTTCAGTTCGCGAAACATGTTCAGGACGATTTCGGAATTTTCCGAATCGAGATTCCCGGTCGGCTCGTCCGCCAGCACGATTGCGGGACGATTAACGACCGCCCGGGCCAGCGCAACGCGTTGCTGCTCGCCGCCGGAAAGCTCGAGCGGCTTGTGATGCATCTTGTCCTCCAGCCGCAACATGCGGAGTATTTCGCGGCGACGATCCGGATCGTCTGCCCCGTTGCCTTGAATGCGTTCGGCGAGGCGCAGGTTTCCTTCCGCCGTCAGGGTGGGGAAGAGATTGAAGCGTTGAAAGACGAAACCGATCTTGCGGCGGCGAATGTCGGTTCGCTTTGCATCGGTGGCGGCAGTCAAGTCTTCCCCGTCGATTACGATACGGCCTTTCGTCGGTGTCAGCAGGCCACCGAGCAAATGCAGCATGGTTGACTTGCCGCATCCGGATGGTCCCATGATGCCGATGAACTCGCCTTCCTGCGCGGCCAGCGAAACACCGCGCAAGGCCGGCACGTCGACTTTGCCAACCCGGTAAGTCTTTTCGAGATTGTCAGCTTTTAGAATTGTTGCCATTGAAACTAATCGCGATGCTCGGCTCTCCGCCGCAGTGAATCGGTCACTCGTAGGCCAACGCGTTCACTGGATCGAGGTTCGCCGCGCGCGCTGCGGGATAGAATGCGCCGAGTGCTCCTCCCAGTAAGCCAATAGCTGCCGCCGTCAGGGCCCATCTCGGACTGAACTCAAAAATCAGGCTGGTAGCTTTGTGAATTCCGAATCCGGCGCCTGCAGCCAGGGCAAAGCCTACCAACAGACCGAGAAAGCTGATCAGCAAGGCTTCGCGTTCGATTTCACTGATGATGTAAAACCGCGATGCGCCCATCGCTTTCAAGATTCCGATTTCGCGGGTGCGCTCGGTGATGGTCGTGTGCATCGCGAGCATAATCACGAGCGCGCTTACGATCGCGGCCAGCACGACCAGCACGCGCAGAAAAATCGTGAGCCCGGGAATTGAGTTTTCGATCGTGGCAAAGATCTCGCGAGTCAATTGAATCTTGTTTCCGGTAAAGGCTTCGTCAATCCGTTTGGCGACCGCGACCTGATCGGCCGGGTTTTTGACTTTCACGTAGATGAAGGTGCACTTGTCCGGTGCTTCCAGCGCCTCCTGTAGAGCTGCCAGGCTCATCTTGGCGCGCGCGCCTGATTCCGGTGCGTAGATACCGGCTACGCGATAAAGCTTATCGCCGAAAACCTTGAGCGTGCTGCCGACCGGATGGTTGCGCGCTGCCTTGGTTTCATCGATTACGATTTCATCCGGCGACCTGGGCGCCTGACCCTTGATGATCCGGATCTTATTCATCTTCGAAAAACTGTCCCATTCGACGCCTTCAACTTGATCGACGCCGAACGCGCCGCTGGCGTAAAAATGCCGAATGACCGGAGTAACCGACTCAACGCCCTCGATTTGTTGCAGAAGAGGAACGTACTTGGTGCTCAGGTTTACCGAGGCGGATGTTAATTGAAGGGAACCCGGGCGAGTGAAGATGATTTCGGCGCTGACATTCGACGAGCGCTTCTGCAAATCGTCAGACATCCCGTGCGCGAGGCCGGTGAAAAGCATCACCAGAGCCACCCCGAGCGCGACTCCTAAAACGCTGATGGCCGAACGCAACGGCCGCTGCCGAATATTCGAGACGACTAGACTGTCCAAACGGATGCCTCTTTCAAACGCGCCATATTAATACAAGGCCGCGGGTAACGCGAAACTGGATTCGGTTGCAGCGCAAGTTATTAACTTGCGAAGCAGTAGAGAAAAAGGATCGCAAGTCAACAACTTTCGTCAGTCTGCGCGCGGATTGCCCAGGGCTAATTCTTAGGCGGGACGGACTTCTTTTCGTCCAGATCGACTTCCGGAAGATTGTTTTTGTTGTTCAGGATGAATGCGTCCGGCGGATAATCGTGATTGATGGTGAGCGAGTCCGGCGTCTGATATGTAATGCTGACCTTGTATTGATCGTGGGGCCGCGTCAGAGAAATCTTTGCGGGCAACATAAGATTACCTTCCGCGCCAAACTTCGCCAGCGGCCCGTAAGTCACGTCGTTGACCAGCACGCCGTTCTCGTCGAAGCTTTGCAGCCGCGCGAAGCGGATGCCACCCACGCGATCGAACCAGAAACGCCGCGACAGCCGCGCGCCTTTCTCTCCGTTCGTCACCACCTCGTCGAGAAAGTAATAACCGCGCACGACACGCTTGCTGCCGTCGGTTCGGGTCGGGTCCTTCTCTGATTCAAAGAACTCGGTCTGCACATAAAACCTGCCCGCCACCTGCGGATCGATCGGATCCAGCAACAGCGCGTCAGTCAGATGCTGTGGCCGCAGATTGGACAACGCGTTGACCGCCTGGGCTTCTGAATTCTTGTCGACGGGTTTGCCCGTTCCATCCATATCGAGCCTGGAATAGACCGCGCTGTTGGTGCCCTTTACGAACTTACGGTACTTTTCATCGCCTTTGAGAATCGCGATTCGGAAATGTTCGCCGTCCGAAGTCATCTGCACAATATCCGAAGCCACGACCGGCGCTTGAATGTTCAAGTAAATCTTGCCGGGCCGCTGCAGCGTGATCGAACCCGGAACGTTCCGGTATTTTTCGGCAAGGCCCGAACTGGCATACGACAAATCTTCGAATTGAATGTCCACCAGTCCGTGGATCGATTGCACGCCGACCAATCTGTTAACTGCCGCGATTAGATCCGGCGTCGTAGCGGTCGCCAGCGGTGTCAGCAGCTTCTCGGTCTCGACCTTTTTATGAACCAGGCTACAGCCGGAAATGACGAGCAGGGCGACCAGAATTGTGATTTTTGAAACTTTCAATTTGGCGGCGGATCGGGGGCGAGCGGAGATGTGCATCAAGCATCAATAAGGCCGGCTCTGAAGCATCTGGCCGGCTCGGGTTCACAAGAATCAATTGGTAAGCGGAGTCAGCTTACAAAGCAGCCTTGGCGCTTGTCAACGCGGTGTCGGGATTACCGTTGGGTGAAGTGAAGGCGGCGGCCACATTAAGTCGACCGCCGCAAGGTTAAGAAACGCAAGGGCCTTTAGGGATTGCCCGCGCTTGCGGAATTGCTGATTGCCAGGTTGAAAGTTGTGCCGCTTTCCAGCCGCAGGTTACTGCCGGTCAGGCTTAGTGTCGATCCGCCCTGTGCAGACGCGCTGGTTGACTGGTTAATCTGCAGCCCGCGCAGCGAGCCGGCCAGGTTCCCGGTCGTGTTGGTGGCGGCGCCGACGGTGCTGCCGACCGCAGTCGTGGTCGTGCCTGCAACGTTTCCGACGGTCGAGGTCGTAGTGTTGACGACTCCGCCCGCGGTGTTGGCCACGCCTCCGAGCAGTCCGCCGCTGTTGCCGTTTCGTGGCGGTGGAGTTGAGCGCGCGCTTGCGGACGACTGTCCCATCAAATCGCTGTCGATACTCGAATTGTTTGATTGCGTGTGGTTGCGCGCCTGAGTGATGGACAGGATGCTCGCGGTGATGGGCATCTGCATTGAGCCAGAACGCAATTGATCGATGACCAGACCGATATGCGACTCGCCGGCTTCTTTGGTTTGTCGCTGAACGTCAGTCACGCGACCAATCAATTGAGCGCCTTTGGGGACGACGACTTTGCCGTTTTGTTTGAGGGCCTCGGTCGTTTTCAGAATCACTCGATCGCCTATCTTCGCATGACGAGCATCGAGCGCGCTCTCAAGCTGCGCGGCCATCTGCGTTTCTGCCAGCAGGTCGATTTGACGACCTTCCTTTTGTGCGGATGCGCGACTACTCGCATCGACGTTTCCACTTGTCTTCGTTTTTTGGGCGACGATGATTCCTGACACAGCAATCATCAACACAATAGCGAAGCAAATCCTTTTCATGATGGTCCTCCGGATTATTGTCGTTGACGGGAGCACGACTTGGTTGATGGCCGCGATTGTACGGTCGTTGCCGCCGGCATGCGCGACGGTTCAATTACATTTTCGTTGCGAAGGAGCGCACGCATCCTGCGTGCGGTTCGCGGGCGTCCCTGCCCGCTCCTTAAAACAATCGCAGGCAGGATGCCTGCGCACCGCCTGCAGAGATGCAGGCGCTCCAAATCAGCGGCAACCTGCGTGTTCACAGCCGCAGCCGATTTCCATCACCTTGGACTTTTCGGCATTCTCGCAGTATTCGCTGCAGTACTTGCTGTCCCGCTCGGCCGGACAATCACACGCGCCGTGCGCGCATTTCTTGGTATTGGTATCAGCCATCGCCGCGACCTCCTTCGCGTTTCGTTGGGGGATGGCGTTTCGATTGAGGGTGTGTAGTTATGCTAGGCGCGCGAATAGACGCGGTCAAGTGCGTGCCGGCCTGCGGGATCATTTCAGCAGACCTGAGAGCCAATGCACGATGTTGAGTGCGAGTTGCCGGTTGTCGATGCCGGGGCGGTTCATGCCAAAAGGCATCCGGTTAGGTCCAGTAACTTGCGCGGTTAGCATGGCCGCTTCTCCCAGCACGATGACGCGACCTTTGCCGAACGACAACGCGATACCCTGTGCGCGTCCCGCTGCCGAAGTTGTGGTTGGATTCGGGCCCGGCATCAAATCATTCGCGGTATTGGCCAACCTCATAAAAGCAAAACTGTCGGCCGGGCCTTTCAGCGACTGGCCGGTGAACGCGATGATCTTGTTGACGCGTTCCGCTTCGTTGCGCCCACGCGCGATTGAATGATCGGCCAGCCGGCCACTGTCGCGGGTGTAAACGATGAAGCCGGGATTCTCGGAATCCTTTTCAAAGTTTTGCTCATCCACGGTGAACATCTTGCTCATGTTGACACCGAAACGATCGGCCAGAATTTGGTTTGCAGATCCCATCGGCGCGTGATCGGCGATTAGCAAAAGGTTGCCGCCGGCTTTCACCCAATCGCGAACGGCGTCGGATTCTTCCGCAGTGAACGCCGGGTTGGCTGCCTCAGGCGTATTCATCCGGTCCGTCCCGAGCGCGTTTGAGATCACCAGAATATCGAAACCCTTCAGCGTCGCTGCCGAAAACTTTTCTTTGTTCGGAGTTACCTGGTAGCCATCGTTTGTGATCAGATCAGCAAAGGGCTTATAGCGCCCGCCCGCCGTGTGAAAATTGTGGTGCGCTTCGTCGAACAACACTTTCGGGCCGCTCTTGACGTACGCTG
>DATANL010000672.1:0-5205 GCA_036266295.1 Pyrinomonadaceae bacterium
CAGAAACCCGGCCGTAAGGGAAGGTGGGGATCGCGACAGCACCCTCCCTGATGGTCGGGTTTCTGAAACACGGCTGATTGCCGCCGTGCGCGCGACTGAGGGAAAAATTCTAATCGATGTTCACGGTCAGGCGATTGATTCATATTTCGGCGCCTCGTGCGGAGGCGAAACCGCGAACATCGGCGACCTCTGGGGCGTGACACCGCCTCAGTATTTGCGTGGCGTGCGCGACGAATACTGCGAATCCGGGCCGCACGCAAACTGGATCGACACGATCAGCCGCGCTGATTTATTGCGCGCCCTGCAGAGCGATTCGCGAACCGATGTCGGCTCGCATCTCGACAACCTTCTTATCAGCAAGCGAGACGACAGTGGGCGCGCCGAATTCATCCGCCTCGTGGGCGAACACGAGAAAACGATTCGTGGTTGGGATTTCAAGATCATCGCGGGGCGGGTGCTGGGGTGGAATGTCCTGAAGAGTTCGCGTTTCGAGGTGTCACGCGCCGGATCGAATTTCGTGTTTCGCGGAACCGGGTTTGGCCACGGGCTTGGTCTCTGCCAGGAAGGCGCGCATGTGATGGCCGCGCGCGGCGCGAGTTACCAAAAGATTTTGGAGAAATATTTTCCGGGAACGAATGTAAAGACGGATGTCGAGACGCGGCGACAAGACGACGCGGGCAGTTCTAATCACGCAACAGGCTGGAAATCTGACGTGCTGGCTGATGCAAACGTTTCCGCATCTCGGCGTCTGCCCAACGCCGCAGCCCGGATGCTCATCATTTCATCCGATCACTTTCGCCTTACGTATCCCGCGGACGTCGATCGCCGCGACGCGAACCAAGTCTTGAATACACTGGAATCAGCTCGCGCTGATTATCTTCGCCGCGCATCATCCGCGGTGTCCGTCAATATTCCGTCACTGGAAATTCGTCTGAATGAAAGTACCGGCGACTTCACTTCGCGCACGGGCCAACCCTGGTGGGCAGCCGCAGCCACCAAAGGCCGTTCGATCGAATTACAGCCATGGCAGCTGCTGAAGCAGCGCGGTGTTCTCTTCACCACGTTGCGGCATGAACTTGCGCACGTAGTGATCGACGCCATCAGTCACGACCGTGCGGCGCATTGGCTGGCGGAAGGGTTTGCGATTTATCTGGCCGGTGAGGGCGAAACGTATGCGAAGGGCGCGCGAATTTCACTTTCACCAGAGAACTTCGAGAATCGACTGGCCCACGCGAAGTCACAAACAGAGATGCGCGCCTTGTATGCAGCAGCCTATGTCAAGGTTACCGAGATGCTGCGTGAATCAGGCGAGGCTGGCATCTGGCAAAAGCTGAACACGCCGTGAAATTTCTCGCGCCGCTCTCTTCAAAATCCTAAATTGGATCCTTTGTATTCGGTTCGCGTTCTCAGCACTTGTGCTGAGACTCGACTTACACCCAGGAGTGAGCCGCGCACGAGGAAGAGCAGTAGCTTTATTTTTGCTATTGACACCAGATCCAAACCGCAGTACATTCCGCGGCGCTTAGCAAGCCCGAATGCGGCTGACCTCTCGAGTAAGCTGCACAAGCCGGTAACAACCTTGGAATCGCCATGTCTGTCGGCCAAATTATTTCGGTTGTGAAGTTGGAAGTGTTCGTGTTTCTTGGCGGCTTGGCAGCCATCATCGCGTATCGACTGCTGAACGGACAGATCAACACGAGATACCTGTTCTACGGCACTCAGAAAGACGGAACGAAATATTTTAGTTCCGAACGGCTCCAGCTATTGCTGTTTACACTTGGGGTAGCAGTCTTCTACCTCAGTGACGTAATGCAAAAACGCCAATCGGGCGCTTTACCGGACGTCTCAACCCAAACGTTGGTCCTGCTCGGCGGCAGTCATGTCGTTTATCTCGGCGGCAAGGCCTACATGATGTTGCTCAAGAACATTCGCAAAGGAGAACAATGATGCTGTTACTACTTCTGCTCCAGGTGACTCAAAGCACTCCCCCCCCGGTCTCTTCTGCCGTCATTAACCTGGCTGCATGGGTGGCCCTGGGCTTCCTCGGTCTGATGGGAATCGCGATCCTCTACTACGTGTTTACCGGCAAGATCGACCTGGGTGGCCTCATCAGTGAACCCTCCGGCGAGGCCAGCATGTCGCGTTTTCAACTGCTCATTTTCACGTTCGTGATTGCCGCTAGTTTCTTTCTAATAGTCGTAACCAAAAGTGGTTTTCCCGATCCTATCCCGCAAGGCGTATTGGTACTGCTGGGGATTAGCGCCAGTTCCTACCTGGTCAGCAAAGGAATTCAGGCGAGCTCCAAACAAGGGCTCGGGCCTCAGGACGCAAGCGTGACGGTAAAGGGCTCGCAGACTACGACTACCCTTGGAGGGCAAACTATCCAATTCCAGGCCGACGTCGTTGGATTATCCGACGATACGGTGACGTGGACGCTCGATCCAGCGACCGGTCGCGGAACAATTGAGCAAACAGGTCTTTACACTCCGCCGCCGGCGTCACAAACAGACGCCCGCGGGAAGAAGGTAGTCATTCAAGCTGCCGCCAAGGAAGACGTGAGTGTTAAAGATACCGTAACGATCGAATTGCTATGACGCGAGGCGCCGTAACTATGAAAAAGAAACAAAAAACACCACCGCCCAGCGGACGACGGACCGGCTCCGCAATGGCCGCCGCTATTCCCCTGGCGTTGTCCTTATTGCCAGGCGTGTTGGATCGCGCGAACAACGCTCCTGGACCTACTACCTCGGCTCCTGTGGTTTTCAACTCGAAGTGCGAAATGCCTTTTGACGATATCAAAACCGACGGTCTGGAAGTGGATGCTAAATGCACCATCGACGGTAACGCGGGCGATGACAAGGCAAAGCGACTCGAGAACAACGCGAAGAATAATTTTTGCGTAGCCGGCACCGCGACTCCGATAATTTATGACGATTTTAAGGGTTTGCAGGAAGCCGCCGATAAAGTCACGGGCCTGAGGACAACGCTTAAAACAAACCGAGCGGGCTTGAAAGATATTTTCGCCCCCAGCGGTCGTCCCAAACTCGGTGAGGGAACCTTAGTCCAATTCGTAGCATTTGTTTTGGATGCCCACCCGTCGAACGTCGGAAAGGGCAAGGGCGAGAATGTCAATTGCAAGCTGCCCACGCGACAGGACAACGACATCCATATTGAACTCACGATGGATCCTAAGAACACCGATGAGTGCAGCGGTGTTACCGCCGAAATGTCGCCGCATTTTCGTCCTGAGTCGTGGGCTGACGTAGGAACCTTGAACGGAGCGGACCGTCCCGTAAGAATTACCGGACCACTCTTCTTCGACGACAGTCATCATCCGTGCCACGACGGTACTGGACAGCCTCCACTGAGAATTTCAATATGGGAGATCCATCCCGTTTATCAATTCGAAGTCTGTACCGTGAAAGAGAAAACTGTAGAGAAAACTCTGGCTGCCTGCGACATCAAGAAAGATTCGGTCTGGATGCCGTTGGATCAGTGGCTTAGTTCTGAAGGCGACAGTGGATCCTAACGAGAGCGAACCGAACAAAACCAAGGCGGTACAATCTTCATAGAATCGCGATCGCGTCCCTTAGACATGATCGAACACTCTAGCGGGGTTTGCCGCCTCTGCTGACAAACGGATTATCGCGCACCCAGAACCGCCAGGGCTTCGTCACCCAATTTTCGGCATAATCGATTCCAATTCGCGGCCCGCGCGCAATCTGGCGAGGCGAGATCGGTATGCCTTTTTCAATCCATACCCGATCGCCCAGCAGATCCGCTTTATCCAGCCGCCGATCGATTCCCATGGCAATGCATAGACGTCCCGGGCCACTCGTTAACTCGTATTCCGAACGGCCTTTCCGGCGGCGGCGCATCACGTCAATCCCTTCCGACGGTTCGAGCGCGCGCACCAGCACCGCGTGCGGAGTCTCCTCGACGTTAGTCACGACGTTGAATTGGTTATACATGCCGTACACAAAATAGACGTACGCCGTGCCGCCGATGCCGTACATCGTCTCGGTACGGTTCGTGCGGCGGCCGCCAAAGGCGTGTGACGCCCGGTCGTCAGGACCGCGATACGCTTCGGTCTCGACGATGATGCCGGCAACGCGGCGACCGTTTCGCTGCGGCACGACCAACTTCTTGCCGAGCAAGTCGCGCGCGACCTCGAGCACGTCCGGCCGGGTGTAAAATTCGCGCGGAAGTTTCATCAGTCAGTACCACTTGCGTAAGCGGGTGGGTCTCCTTTGGCGCGTATTAACCCACCCGCTTACGCAGGTGGTACTGATCCCTCCAATCACTCACCAAAGGCGCCACATCATCACCACCGTAATCACCAATCCGATCGCGACAATCGTGCGTCGAATGAACAACTGACCGACGCGTTGGGCAGTGTTCGCGCCGACGTAACCCCCGACGGTTGCGGCGATCGCCATCCACAAAGCGCGCGGCCACGAAACCATGTGCGCAACCGAGAAGCTGAATACCGCGATGCCGTTGATGCAGATGCCCAGAAAATTCTTCACGCCGTTGGCGCGATGAATGTCTCGCAAACCAATCAAGCCCATCGCCGCCAGCATCAGAATGCCGTTGCCGGCGCCGAAGTAACCTCCATACATTGCCGAGAAGAATTGGATCGTCATTACCAGGACCCACGACTTCTTCGTCGATTCGCTCTCGACTGAAGGCAGCCGCAACCAGCGATTCACCGGTCCCTGGACCATGAACAGGAAGGTTGCGAACAGGATCAGGAATGGGACCAGCCGCGCGAACGTCGGTGAGGGTGTCTTGATTAAAAGCCAGGCGCCGCAGCCGCCGCCGATGAGGCTTATCGTGCCCAGTCTCATCAGAATGATCGCGCTGTCGTCCATGGTGCGCCGATAGCCGAATAAGCCGCCCATCAAACCCGGAACCAGAGCAACGGTGCATGTCGCGTTCGCGACTTTCGGATCGAGACCGAGCCAAATCATCATCGGGAACACGAGCAACATCCCGCCGCCGGCGATCGAATTGACCACGCCGGCGAAGAAGGCGGCGGCGAACATCAGCGCAGCGTGCAGGAACATGCGCGACAGGATAAATGGCCAAGGGCGAAGTGCAAAGTGCAGTTAAGACTTTAACCACAGAGGACACAGAGAAGAGAAAAAATAATTGATATTTGCGTTTCGAATCCCGATGACAGCATTTCTTGTTCTCTTCTCT
>DATANL010000673.1:0-6131 GCA_036266295.1 Pyrinomonadaceae bacterium
TTCATTACCCAGCCCGAACCAGGCAGGCAGTTCAAAGGACTGTGATAAGTCGCGCCGGTCCGTTGCGTTCCGTAATAGCCGACATAAAGCGAGACGACATGCCCGTGGGACCTGAAATTACGCGCGAGATATTCGTCCGCGCGCAGGATCGTTTCCGTTTCGTCATCGAATCGAAGTTCCCTGCCGAGCTGCTCCCATGATCCCAGCTGCGCCGGAAACTCTTTGAGAGACGTGCGTGCGACCTTCGCCTCGCCGGCACGTTCCCAGGTATTGATAATCGCGCCGCTGATCACCAGCGCCACCAACAAAATCCAAAACCGTCCGGTAGTTGATTGCGGCTTCATTTACTCAACTCCAGCCTCACTTAGCGTCGGGCTACTGCCCGACCAGGCAGGCGGTATTCCGCCTCTAAACAGTTTCTTTACGAAAGGAACGATTCGATCAAATAACCATGCGGTAGCAAACAGCAGCAGCGCGGCCGCGATGTACACGACCCAACCTGAGAATGAATGGAAAAACCCGTCCGCCACTCGCGTTCCGTAATAGTGGGCCAGCACACCGGTCCCGCTCACGCGCACGGCGTTCGTCAAAATTGCAATTGGCACCGCGGAAACGATCAGCGTGAGCGAACGCCAGAAAGCGACGCTGGACAGAGCGGCCCGGACGCGCATTCCAAATGTTTTATTGTCGTCACCGTTTCCACTGTCGCCGGCTTTTGGTTTCGTGAAATAAGCATAGATAACCGCCAGCGTGATCAGCGTCATGAGTGAACGGATGCCGCTGCAAGCTTCGACCACGGCGAGCCGTTTAGGTTCACTCGCTCCGCGCGGCATCATCTCGATCACATTGCCCTGACGGAGAACCGGAATGTTGAGAAACCACATCGCCGACACCGCGCAACGCGAAGCGAACAGCTGCAAGGGAAAAGCGACGCGGTTGAAAATGATCTGCGGAATCGGAATTGAGAGCAGGAAGAGGAACAGGGGGATTGCCAGCAGTTGCATGACACGCGCGCCAAAGAAATAAATGACGACGCTCACCAGCATCAAGACCAGCGAAATGCGCTGCACAAAAAGTTCCGCGCCCGCCGTTCCGGCCCACAACATGAATAGCGACAGGGCGATGCCGCCCGCACCGATCCAGGTCCACGTTTCGCGTTTCGCTTCGCTGAGACGCCCTCGTTCCTGCCACAACATGAAGGCAATAACGAACGGAATGAGCAGTCCATGCGAATAGTTCTCGTCGTGCCACCAATCATTCGCGAGCTTCACCAGCATCGTGAAGTAGACGAAGGCTAATGCGACGGCGATCGCAATCGGTTGCAGAAATTTTCGAGGGAAGGCACTCATCGGTTAAAAGGCGGCGCGGCAAAGGGGCATTCTCTGCACGTCCAAAAAGGGCAGGAGGCTAAGATTTGTCCTCCAGGATTAGTAAAGGATTAATCGCGGTTGAATTCCTTGCGCCAGTGGCGTGGTCCTGAATTTCCGAAGACCTGATTCCGTAGGACGCGACCAGCTGCGCGACCCTTGTCTTCAGATCGAATTTGGCTTCGACTGTCTGTTGCGCGGCCTGGCCCATACGAGCCCGTAGCTCGCGGTCGCTTACCAACTCCAGCACACGCTTACTCATACTTTCCGCATCGCCACGTTCGACGAGGTAACCTGATTGGCCGTCGCTAATCAGTTCCGGAATGCCGCCGACGCGCGTGGCAACGACCGGCGTTTCGTGGGCCATCGCTTCAGCAATCATCCAACCGAACACTTCTTCCCAGCGCGAAAACTGACAGACGACATCGAACGCATGGAAGATGCCTTCGCCAAACGGATCGTCGATCATGCCGGTGAAGGTCACGCGATCGCCGAGGCCCATGGCCGCAGCATCGCGCATGTATTGCTCGCGTTCCGCTCCTTCACCGGCCAGTACAAATTGCACATCTTTTCTCTGCGCGCTGACTCCCCGCGCCATTTCGAGAAAGTCGGCGATGCCTTTTTCGGGAATGATCCAACTGACCTGGCCGACGATCGTTCGGTCAGCCGGAATGCCAAACCGCTCGCGCAATCGCCTTCCGGCGCCGTCGGCTGAAGTCACGCGCGCCAGATCGATGCCGTTGTAAATCATCTGGTAACGATCGCGCGGCAACAAATTCACCGTCGTCATGCATTGATAGCCGTAGTTGCTCACGCAGATCACTTTCGTCAACGGCCAGCCGATCATCCGCGCGGCAACTCGCTTCCAGATCGGCGCGCGCCGAGCGACATAACCGGCGGGCCGTGAATGATGATCGGTGAAGAAGATCTGTTTCACGCCGGCAAGTTTCGCAATCCAGGGATAGAACGTAAGAAAGCCGACGAAATGAAGATGGAGGGTGTCCGCGCGATGCTTCTTCAGGATGCGGAATAAATCCCGATAAGCCGGCAGACCACCTTCGGTTGAATCTCGCAGCGTCGCGAACGACACATTGGGCAGCTCGAGAAAGCGCCGCACCTCGCCTTGCGGTTCGGACAGGAAACACAGCACGCTCTGCCAACCTTGTTCGCCGAGTTGCGCCGACAGTTCGCGGGCAAACATTTCGGTGCCGCCGATGCGGCGCGGCTCAACCCCAAAAACTGAAACGAGAGTGGGCATATTTCTGGATTAGAACATCCGCTTAAGTCGCGCGTTGATTCTTTGCCGAAGCACTCGCATGCGAATTTGTGCGCCGTTGGCCGCGGCCATCATGCGATGCAGCCGCGTCGCCTTGCCGGTCCTCACGAAGGCAGGTTGATAGTTTCGCTTGTCGCCAAAACCGAGAATGCGTTGGTCCTCTGTCGACAAGTCGCCGAGAAACGCCGCGTTCAGCAGCAGCGGATGATAGCGGTAGTAATCGATGTCCTCCTGCTGAAGCAATACGCTCGGATCGTGATAGGCGTAAAAGATGGCCTGTCGATCTTCGAGCAGCGGAATCGATTGACGATGAATGATCGAAGTATCGAACATGAACACGGTACCGGCCGGCGCTTTCAGCTCGACCACTTCCGACGTCGGTAATGCGTCAACCTCGGCGGGCGTCAAGCTGTGCGGGTGTTGCCGGCGGTGCGTGGCCTTGATGAACTTGAACGCGCCGCTGCGAACGTCGGTCAAATACATCGCGACTTTTATTTCACGATGAATCGGCGCGCCTTCCTTCTGCTCGTACCAGATGTCGCCGTGCCAGCCGTGAAAATCGTGCTTGGTCGGTAGTGACCGCCAGCCCTTCGCTTCGGTCAGCTGATAAGACGATCCGAGATAACGCGCGAGAATCGCCTTCACCAGCGGATGCAGCGCGAGATCGACAAAGCCCTGGGCCAGCAGCAGAACATCTTCGACCATGTGCCGGTAAATTTCGGTTCGTTCAAAACCGTCGACGTTGTTCCAACGAACGTGCTGGAGCTTCGCGGCAAATGCGTGGCGCATTTCGCGGAGTTGCTCGTCGGAGATGATCGACGGCAACACCACAACGCCATTCGTGTCGAGTTCTGAAAACAGCGCCTCGACCGACGCCATGCGCACCAGACCGCGCGACGCCATCGGCTTTAGTTCTGAGTCGGAAATGACTTTCATCATTGGGGGTACCGGCGGGCGCAAATCGTTCGCAGCACTCGCGGCGCGAAACGACTTAGGGACAGCGCGACACGTCCTTTCAAAGTTGGTTGCAGCTGATTGGCTTCGGCAAATGATTCCTGTGATTGAGTGAATTCGCCACGCGCCGCATACAGTTTTCCCAATTCAAATTGCAGTAACGCGCGGCGCTTGCGAATTATTTCAGCGACGGCGGTCCGTTGTTCCGGGGACAATTCATACGACTGCTCGATCTTGTCGAAGATGCGCAACTCGCGCCGGTGCGAATTGATTACTCCGCCCGACAAACTGTTGGTTCGACAGCGATATTTCACCAGCGCCTGGCGTTGAAACGAGAGGCGATGGCCCGCCGATGCCAGACGCAACCACAAATCAAAGTCCTGCGCGCGCCGTAATTCCGGGTCGAACAAGCCGATGTCGATAATCGGTCGGCGGCGAGCGACTACACCAGAGGTAATCACACTCCGCCTGGCATCGACGAGTTCGAGAAATCCAAAGTCTCCAACTTCGGGGGCATCGTCCATCCAGGCGACCATGTACGACGGAGCCCGATTGTGTGAATCGCCAAAGAAGGTCGCATCCGCGCAAGCCAGGTCGCAGCCGCGCGTTTGCATGAACTTCATCTGCTCTTCCAGATAATTCGGCAGCCACAGATCGTCGCCATCGAGAAAGGCCACAAACTCACCGCGCGCTTCCTGCAATCCGGCGTTCCGAGCGACACTCGCGCCGCCGTTCTCCTGCTTCAGATAAATCACTCGATCAAGATATAGTTGCATCACGCGCTCGAACTCGTCCGTGTCAGGCGAACCGTCATTGACCACGATGACTTCGTAATCGGTAAATGTCTGCGCGAAAACTGAGTCGAGCGTCTCGGCGATGTACGGCGCGATGTTGTAGGCCGGAATGATGATGCTGACTTTGGGTGGCGGAACGTTCGTCGTGGCAGCGGTGCTCGTCAGTCCGAACGGCGCGGGCAATTCTCGCGCGGCGCGATTGGGCGGCGCGGGCTGCTTGAGCGATTCAAATGTCACCTGTGTGCTCATCTTCATTATGAAACAGACAGACTGAAGTTGCCGTCACACTTCTTCCAATACGAGTAGTACGTGTGCGCGGCCTCAATGGCGTACCGGTAATCGCGCCAACCGGTGGCGTGCACCCATTTGGCCAGTCGCAGATTTCTTTTGATCAAGATTTGATCCGGGAAATCGGCCGAGCGCAGCAACTCAGAAGCCTGCCGGACAACTTCCTGCTTTCGCGATGCCTCTTCGTGCGCGCGGTATGACTGATCCCATTGATAGTTGAGTTCTTTCGGGACCGGCAGCGGACAGGGTTGATGACTGGGGTAAGCCTGCCAGGGAACCTCGGTCACGGCCGCCGGAAATAGCGGCAGCATCTTCACGTAGAATTGATGTCTCAGACACCAGTCGAGCGGCGTCGCAACGACCGATTCGAGAAAGGCCCCCTCAAAGAATGGTAACTGCAATTCCAATCGATGGAGATCGAGATTTTCGAAGTGAGCGCTCAGTTTGCGACGCTGGTCGTTGAGCATCACGAACAAAAAGAATTTGCGGGCAGCATCGGCACAATGAAACGAATTCAATTCCTCACGCAGTCCTTGCCTGACCATTGCATTAGCCATCTCGAAGAGCTGCGGGCGGAATAATTTCGCGGGAATCTGCATCTGCTCCAGCTCGAGAAATTCATCCAGCGCGCGCTCAAAATGGCCCAACCGAATTGATTCGATGAACGGTCCATTCAAGTGCACTGTTCCGAGCAGGACACTGCCACCCTCGCCCGACCAGATCAGATGTGGACGCTCGAAAGCGATCTCCACCTTTGCCAAAGCATCAACCATCAACTGTGAATAATCAGGCGCGCTGTCGCCGATTCGCCTGGGCTGGGCCTGATGATGTGAACCGATCCGCGTGGCAAACTCGTTTCCGAGGACGTAGTCCTGCGTCCCCGGCCGCGCGAAATTGAAGCTGTGCACCTTCACGTTGCGGCGCACCAGAGCCGCAACCAAACACCGCGAATCGAGACCACCGCTGAGGTAGGCGGCAGTCGCGGCATCGTTCTTAATGCGACGCTCGACGGCGGCTTGGAAGCGATCATGAACGACTTGCAAACGTTTCTCTTCAGAATCGTTCGCGGGCTGGATCTGATCCCATTCCCAGTAACTTCGCGTGCGGACAGTTTCGGTTCCGATGTCGATGATTTGGCCGCCCTTTACCAGACGGACACCGGCGAACGGCGTGCGATCGCTGAGTGGCGTACCAAACGCAACCATCTCAGTTACCGCCTGCACATCCATCTGCTTTGGCACCAGCGAACACTCTTCCAGGACCCGCAAGGCGCTGGCGAAGACAATCCGCTCGTCGTCAAACCAAAGGTACAGCGGCCGCACGCCGACTTTATCGGTGACCAAAGTGAGCGCGCCGTTTGCAGGTCGATACTGAATGAAGCAGAACTGTCCTTCTGCTTGACGGAATGCGTCCGAATTATTTTGCAGACATCGATCGTGCAGGATTTGTAAT
>DATANL010000674.1:0-2786 GCA_036266295.1 Pyrinomonadaceae bacterium
CTATCCCCACGGGGCGGGTTTGTGGCTTGGTTGCGAAAGTAACAGAACTCAGTGTCTCAGGCCAAAGATCAGCTATGCATTCCGAGAGTGTGCTGCCATCGAAGATGATTGCCAATCACTTTCTGATTTCATTGGCTACGATCTCAATCACGCTGACGGCGTAGGGAGGCAATTCGATCGTAAGGTTTCGTGAGTACGGCACCGTTGTTTCAACGGGTCTTATCTTGTCCGGACGCTCGATGGATGCAGCATCGGTTAGTCCGGCGCTGAGAGTGTAGGTTTGTACCGCGGCCTTTTCCGGCAACGCGGAACCCTGCAGCCGGACCAGCAGGGTGTTGGGCTGTCCTTCGTAATTGACTGCCTTGACGACGATGCGCCGGCCGTCCACGCTGCCCGTCGCAATCGCATCAAATGTTCCCGTCTTCCAGGCTTGCGGTTTCATTTGTGAAATGTCGTCAAAGAAAGAGTTGCGATCAGGATTGTCGCGGAAGGTGCCGCTCGTCGAGGCAAGATACTTTTCCGCGTAATGCTCACTGAAAAGCTTTTCGACGACATAACCTGAGCCCGGAAACCAGGAAGCGTTATCGTGGTAAATCCACGCGCGCCACTCGGGATTGTCGGTCGTGTTTCTCATCAGCAGAGCCGGGCAGCTCATAGTCAGCGCCGGACTCAACTTTTCGTAAGTGATCAGGATGCCAGCGGCGTGAAGCCCGGCGCGCCAATCGTAAGTCCGGCACAGGCTCCACTCGAGGACGGCAATCCTGATCTGCGGATGCCGCGAAGCGCGGATGTAATCTCGCAGCTTGACGAGGTAATCCTGGATGCGCTGCACGCCGGTCGCAAAATTTTCATTTTCATACTCGTAATTGTGGGTACCCAGAACGTCGAAGTTGTCGCCGGCGATGTCCACCAGTTTCTCGCTCCACTGCATATCGTTAGACCGTTTCTGTCCGCAGGCCACGATCTTCGCTTGCGGCGCGATTTGTCTAAGCTGCTTTCCATACACATTCACGATCTCCGCATAGCGTTCCGGAGTCAGCTTAAAGTTCATCGGCTCGTTGTCGACTTGAAAATACTTCACGTTGTAGGGTTCGCGATGGCCGTTGGCGGCACGCATCTCTCCCCATTTCGTTGTTGGTGGGTCATTGAGATAGTGCACCCAATCCATCGCGTACTGGACTCGCGCCGGATCGGTGTCCGTAGCTGATAAGACAATGAGCGGTTCGGTGTTCAATCGTCGGCAGAGTGCCATGAACTCGTCTGTGCCGAAGCTGTAATAGTCCGAGTAACCGCCCCAGATTTCGTTCGGATGATATTTGCGCGCGGCAAAAGGCCCGATGCCATCCTTCCAGAAATACGTCGAAGCGAATGAGCCGCCTGGCCAGCGAATAAACGGTGGCTTCAAGTCGCCCAACGCAGCTAACAAATCAGGCCTTAACATGCCGTTTCTGCGCAGATCGGCACGCATTAGCGAACAGTAATCCACGAGCACCGCGCCTGTGCCGTTGGCGACGATTTCAATTGCGGAGTTCGCGTCCGTTCGCGGATTCGAAAAAGAAAAAGCGACCTCTTGCCAACTTGTGCCTGATGTTCTCAGTGGCGATGTAGCAAGCAGATTTCCGCCCGAGTCTTTGGCCAGGAGTTTTATCTGCAGCGCGCCGGTCTCGGGTTTTAGCCAGACGGATCCGTTGTAATCAAATCCTTGCTGGAGATAAATGCCGCTTTGTCGAACAACAACGCTGCCGCTGGCCGCTTGCAGTCGCAGGCTCTTTTCACCGTTCTCAAATTTCACGTTCGCAATGCTCGCGCTGCCATTTTCTGCGAACGGCTTCCAATAAGTTTCAAAATCTTTGCCTTCAAACCCGCGTCCCTGAATCTGCTCCGCGAATAAACCTTCCACCGAATGATTGATGTGTTCGAGGAACTGCCCATAAATGCCCGCTTCAACTTTGCCGGCATTACGATCGGTGTCCACCAGCAGTACGGCTACGCCAAGAGTGTTTGTGTCTTTGCTTGCATTGCTCGTCTGGGAAAACAGACAGATAACGAGGATGAAAATGTGAGCAAGACAAGCGATGCGTTTGTAACGTTGAAACGAGGCTTTGGCACAAAGACAAGACACGTCACCCGGCACCCAGCGAATGCGCGTCGGCATCCGCTGGCCCAGAGGTGCAGCAATATCGACTGGCAGCCTAGTTCGCGGCACCGCCGCTTCCTGACGCGCCCGGCTTCAGCATGCCGTGCATTCCAATCCAGCGCACAAAGGCTTCAAACCAACCGGTGCTCGTCGTTTCCTTCGGATACATTCCGAAGCCATGACCACCTTGTTCATAAAGATGGAATTCGACGGGGCGCTTCGCTGCCTTCCAGCTATCGATGAGCCCATAGCCACCGTTCGCGAAGAAAGGATCGTCTGCAGCAAGGGCGATGAACAATGACGGCGCGTCGCCTGGCACGGCAACCGGCGCGAGAGGACCGTAGATGTTGCCGATGAAGGCTGGCTTCGCATCCTCGCCCGCAAGCGCGGTCGCCATTGTCAGCATCGCGCCGGCGGAAAAGCCAACCATGCCGATCCGGTGGGGATCGATGTGCCACTCGGCAGAGCGCTTCCGGATCAATGCGAACGCCGCGCGGGCGTCGGCAATCTGCGGAGCGAGACCGGCCATCGCCTTCTCAGGGTCGGGGCGCGGCGGCCGCGCTGTTCCCGAAAACATTTCCCGCATGGACCGCTCGAACCCCGGCATGTCCGCCGGAGTCTGGTTCAAACGATACTTGAGGACGAACGC
>DATANL010000675.1:0-2264 GCA_036266295.1 Pyrinomonadaceae bacterium
TCAAATCTGCGCGCCATGGCGCCGGGCGCGCCCGTCACTCTGCAGATCCAACGCGAAGGAAGATTGATGTACGTGACGTTCACGTTGGATTGAGCTTCCACTGTAGGGGCGGCGCTCGTCCCCGCCCGTCTCTTTCTTAAGCCCGCCCGTCTCGTCTCTTAATTCAAGTCGGACAAATTAATTCAGAACGGGCAGGGACGAGCCCTGCCCCTACACCGACACACCAGCCTGGAACAACTTTTCGATTCCGCTGTCTAACCTTCCTAGCTTCTCGACCCGAATGGCACCGGCAACAGGAGGAGCTAAGATGTTTCATAATTTGATCGAATCTCAATCGCACCGCCGGGAGTTCAGACGCCGCGGTTCGTTCTTTCTATTCACCGTCGCCGCTTACGCGGTGATTATCTTCGGCGCCGGTATCGGCAGCATCTACGCCTACGATGCGCAACTCGAAGCCCAGGCCAATAGTTTGGAGTTGATGAGTTGGGTGCCGCCTGTCACGCCCGCAAAGCCGATAATTGAGCGATCGCCGGCCGGCCCGCGATCTCGTTCGAACGCGCCAGTCGATCCAACTGCTTCGAGACCGGAACGAACGGTGCTTCTTTCCCGAACTGACGATCCGCGGAACGTTCCCCCGACTGTCGGCACCATAGCCGACCCCGCTCCGCCGGCAACCCATGATGCGATATTAAGTAATCGTAATGTCGATCCGCCGACGGCTAAAGGAAGCGACAAAGGCGATTGTCTGACCTGTCCCAGCACCACTCAAACAGTCGTGTTACCGGACAAAGCTCCTGAACCGCCACCCGTGAAACCACCGACCACGTTGCGCGTGCCGTCTACGATTCTCAGTGGCAAAGCGATCAGCCTGCCGCAACCTCCCTATCCGATAATCGCCAAACAGGCGCACGTACAAGGACCAGTGAGCATACAGATTCTGGTCAATGAAGAAGGCAAGGTGCTCTCGGCGCAGGTTGTTTCCGGTAATGCGATGCTCAGTTCGGCGGCGAAAGACGCCGCGATGCGCGCACGCTTTTCACCCACGATGCTCAATGGATCACCGGTGAAAATTCAAGGAGTGATTACTTATAACTTCACACTGCAGTGAGGTTTTGGAGTGCGCCGGCTTGACGGCGCTTTGGATCGGGTGTCAGAACGGAGGGCCAATCCAAAGCGGCGTCAAGCCGCCGCACTCCATATCAATGACTGACCTGTTCGAACGTGCATTGCTCAGGCTTCTTGTCGGGTCGCCATCGCAAGAACTTCGTGCCGTGACGAAAGCGGCCGCCAGTGAAGTGATCGTACTGGACCTCGATGACCAACCTCGGGGCGAGAGGTTGCCATTCGGCAGAACGCTCGGTGGCCCAACGACTAGGGCCGCCGGGCGCGTTGCCGGTGAAACCCGGCGGCTTAATCAGTTTCTCCAGCTTCTTTGTCAGCGCCGGCTTCTCGTCGGACTTGAAGCTGGAAGTAAAGCCGACGTGATGCAGCAATCCTTCGTCGTCATATAACCCAAGCAGCATCGAACCGATCACCTTGCCCTCTGAGGCGTAGCGAAATCCACCCACGACACAGTCGGCGGTGCGCAAGCGCTTCACCTTAACCATGCCATGACGATTGCCGCTTTGGTAGGGCATGTCGATGCGCTTCGCGATTACGCCGTCAAGATCGACTCCCGCGCCGGCGAGCCAGTCCTTCGCGATTTTCAAATCGGCGGTGCACGGCGACAGCTCAATCGAATTATTTTTCGGGAAGACTTTTTTGGCGAACACATCCAGCTTCTTGCGTCTTTGTTCCAGATTCAGATCGACGAGCGACTTCCCGCGTTCATCCACCAACTGATCGAACACGATGAGTTTGGCCGGAGTTTCCTGGGCCAACTTCTTGATCCGGCTGGCGGCCGGATGAATCCGCATCAACAGATCGTCGAAAGAGAATTTCCCTTTCACCGGCACGACAATCTCGCCGTCGATCACAAATTGTTTTGCTTTCAGCTTGAGGACGGCGTCAACAATTTCCGGAAAATAACGCGCGAGCGGCTGACCGCTCTTCGATTGCAGATCGACTTGATCGCCGTCGCGAAATGCAAGGCAACGAAACCCGTCCCACTTCGGTTCGTATTGCCAATTGTCGCCGGAGGGAAGCTTCTCGACTGACTTCGCTTCCATCGGCAGGTAGGGTTGTTTCAGTGGCAGAGTCATGGGAACGTTCACCACAGAGGACACAGAGAAGAACAAGGAGGCCGCATAAACGAATTCAGAAAT
>DATANL010000676.1:0-11870 GCA_036266295.1 Pyrinomonadaceae bacterium
CGACGATATGCTGATCTCGCAGCCTGATTCAGGCGAACAGGCTTTGGAGATTGCCGAGGCGCTGGTGCGATCGAACGGCGTCGATGTGATCGTGGTCGATTCAGTGGCGGCGCTCGTGCCGCGCGCCGAACTCGACGGCGAGATGGGTGATTCGCTTCCCGGTTTGCAGGCGCGCTTGATGTCGCAGGCGCTGCGCAAGCTCACGGCCATCGTGGCCCAGTCAAACACCTGCTTCATCTTCATCAATCAAATCCGCGAAAAGATTGGGGTGATGTTCGGCAATCCCGAAACCACGACCGGCGGCCGCGCGCTGAAATTTTATTCGTCGCTTCGTCTCGACATTCGCCGCATCGGCGCGATCAAAGACGGCGACCGCGTCGTCGGCAATCGCACCAAAGTCAAAGTCGCCAAGAACAAAGTCGCACCGCCGTTCCGCGAGGCCGAGTTCGACATCATGTACGGCGAAGGCATCTCGAAAGAAGGCGACCTGCTCGACCTCGCCACCAATAATCGCGTAGTGGAAAAAAGCGGCGCGTGGTTCTCATACAAAGGCGAGCGCCTCGGCCAGGGCCGCGAGAACGCCAAGCAGACAATGAAAGACAATCCGGAAACGCGGCGGAAGATTGAGACTGACGTGAAGAAGGCGCTTGGTTTGCCGGTGCGTGAGGAAGCGGCGGCGCCGGAGCAGAAGAAGGCTGCGGCGGCGACCGAGAAGAAGTAAGTGGTTAACGGCTAGGGATACCAAGGAGGAAGTTACTTATGGATGTAACATCAATATCTGCTGCCCTAACCAGCATCAAGACTGCGGCAGATATAGCGAAGTTAATCAGAGATAGTGAGAGTTCTTTGGAAAAAGCGGAAGCAAAGCTGCAACTTGCAGATCTAACCAGTGCTCTTGCGAACGCTAAACTTGAAGTGACCGAAGTCCAACAGTTGATAATTGAGAAGGACGCGATGATTCGTTCACTTCAAGAGCAATTGGAACTGCAGAGACGATTGCAGTATGAAGCTCCTTATTATTGGCTGGTGGACGACTCGTCGAAAGAAGGACCGTTCTGTCAGCACTGCGTCGATGACGACGCTAAGCGAGTTAGACTTCAAGGTAACGGCTCTGGTTTCTGGCGGTGCACCATTTGTAAGAATACGTATACTGACAGTGACTATAAAGATCCGGGAATACCTACTATGTTCGCCGTGGCGCGCGGTCCCGATCGGTTTAGCGGATTCTAGTGCCAGCTCAAGCTGTGAGTGTTGCGGCGAAGACCCATTGAACGAGCCGCTCATTTTGACTTCTCTTGAAGGGCGCGAATCGTCTCGGGAGGTTTCTTGGCTGACAAAGTACCCGTCGATATTGTTTGACGATGACCACCGAAGAACTCATCGCAGCCGCAATGGCACTTCCCCTCGCAGAGCGAGTATCATTGGCTGAAGCGCTTTGGGAAAGTGTTGATGCTGGATTACCGGAGTCCGACCAGGATGAAGCGATTCGGGAAGCCATTCAGCGCGATGAGGAACTTTCTTCGGGCAAAGTAATTGGCCTTACCCACGCGGAAGTCATGGAAGCTGCGCGACGCGCGCTGAAATGCGATTAGACTGGAAGAACAACGTTATGAGCACTGTTGCCGAAATCGAAGAGGCTATAAAGGCACTACCGCCGAGCGAGCGCGAACGACTGGCCGAAGATATGCTCTCCATTCTGCCCGAATTGCGCGGCGATCTGATTTGGCAACACATCATCAACGACGAACGACCGCGCGCCTCGCTCTCATCTCTCGGGGATCAGATAGAAGCTGGCTTCAAGACTAGACCCGATCAATTTCCGGAAATCAAAGATACCGACTTTGAGAAGCGTGCGTGACCTCCAGAGGAACGAGCGACTTCTGGGAACTCTACTGGGCGCTGCCCGCGGAGGTTCGCGCTGCCGCTCGCGTAGCCTACCAAAAATTTCAACACAACCCCGCCCATCCGTCACTGCAACTTGAGCGAATGCGCGTTGACCCACGCTTTTGGTCTGTTCGCGTTACGCGAGATTATCGCGCCGTGGCTCAACGGTTTCCAGATGACACTTGGATTTGGGTCTGGATTGGCCGCCATAGAGATTTCGACAGACAGTTCCCCACTTGATCAGGAGCTAAACGCTTTACAGGTCTTCACAAATCCTCTCATAATCCGCGCGGCACTCAATCAATGAGCAAATCGATTCTCATCAAACGCGGCACGCTTGTGACAATGGCGGAAAATGATTCCACCGTGCGCGGTGACGTACTGATTCGTGATGGACGTATCGCGGAGATTGGCGAGCGAATCAACGCCGAAGCGGACGAGACGATCGATGCGCGCGGCTGCGCGGTCCTGCCGGGTTTCGTCCAGACACACATTCATCTATGCCAGACGCTCTTTCGCGGCGCTGCGGATGATCTTTCGTTGATTGATTGGTTGAAGCAGCGTGTGTGGCCGATGGAAGCGGCGCATACTGCGGATTCAATTCGCGCTTCGGCGCAACTCGGCGTAGCTGAATTGATCAAAGGCGGCACGACCTGCGCGCTGACGATGGAGACCGTGCGACACACGGAAGAGGTTCTGCGCGTCGTTGAGGAAACCGGGTTCCGCGCCACCGTCGGCAAGTGCATGATGGACAAAGGCGACGAGGTGCCGCCTGAATTGAGAGAAAATGCGCGAGCATCGATCGATGAGTCGCTCGCCTTGATCAAGAAATGGCATGGCGCAGCCGATGGGCGCATTCGTTGTTGTTTCGCGCCGCGTTTTGCGATTAGTTGTACTAAAGAATTATTGGGCGAGGTTGCGACGCTGGCGCGCGAACACGGCGTGATGATTCACACGCACGCCTCAGAAAACAAGAAGGAATGCGAAATCGTCGAAAGCGAAAGCGGGCAGAGAAATATTGCTTATCTGAATTCTTTGGGAGTCTCTGGTAGTCATGTGGTTTTGGCCCACTGCATTCATCTCGATCAGGAAGAGATGGAGTTACTCACCCAGACCAGGACGAAGGTCGCGCACTGTCCTTCATCTAATTTGAAACTTGGCTCGGGACTCGCGCGCGTCGCGGAAATGCTGGCGCGCAAGATTGCGGTGTCGCTCGGCGCCGATGGCGCTGCCTGCAACAACCGGCTGGACATGTTTACGGAGATGCGGACCGCGGCGTTGTTACAGAAGCTGGCCCACGGGCCGGAAATACTGCCGGCGATGCGCGTACTGCAAATGGCGACGATTGATGGCGCGCGGGCTTTGGGGCTTGAATCCGAAATTGGTTCGCTGGAGGTCGGCAAACGCGCGGACATGATCGTGGTTGATCTTGAACGACTTCATTCCACGCCGGCTCCGGACATCATTTCGGCGCTGGTTTATTCGGCGCAACCGGATGACGTGCGCACGACGATTGTCGATGGACGAGTGTTGATGCGCGACCGCGAATTGACGACGCTTAAAGAAGCGACGGTGATCGCAGATGCGGCTCGCGAAGGCGCAGCCTTGCGGGCGCGCGCTAATGTTTATGACTAGACCAAAGCTCAATCAATGAAGCTCAATCAATGTTTGGAAGCCGGACTTGTCCGGCTGGCTTCGGCGGACAAGTCCGCCGTCTAAACGAATAACTTGTCACATACGCTTAAAGTTCCTGCCTTCGCGAAAATTAATCTGTGTCTCCGCATCCTTAGCAAGCGCGCCGACGGTTATCACGAACTTGACACTATTTTTCAAACTGTTAGTCTGCGCGACACGATCGAAGCCTCAGTAGTCGATGATTCGCAAGTCGTGCTCTCATGTAACGACCGTGCGGTGCCGGTCAATGAGAATAATTTAATAATTCGGGCAGCGAAGGCTTTGCAGGATCGTTTTGGCGTACAGCACGGCGCGCGCATTCGTTTGCAAAAGAGAATTCCCATGCAGGCCGGACTGGGCGGCGGATCGGCAGATGCGGCGATGACGTTGATGGCGCTCGCGAAACTGTGGGAACTGAATTGCACGAGCGAGGAACTGATCGCGATTGGGTCCCAGTTGGGTGCGGACGTTTCTTTCTTTTTCTATGGCGGAACGGCCAGAGCAACCGGGCTTGGCGAACAGATTGAACCTCTCAGCGACGTCGAGCAAATGTTCCTCGTGATACTTAAACCGAACGTGAATATCAGCACTGCTGATGCTTACCGAGCGTTGGATGAACGTTCCTTGACATCGCTCAACTCGAAATCTATTCTTTCAACTTCACGGCCAATAGCAGATTCCGACCAAATCGATTTTGCGAATCTTACGAACGATTTCGAAGCGGTGGTGTTTGATTTGCAACCTGAGATTCGCAGAGCGAAGAACGCCTTGTTGAAAGCAGGTGCGAGCCAGAGCCTGCTGGCCGGCAGCGGCTCTGCGGTATTTGGAATTTTTGAGAGTGAAGACGCGCAACGACGCGCCATTCAGGCGATCGAACTCGAAACTGGCTGGCGCGTCTTTCCTTGTAGGACGGTGGGTCGCGACGATTACGCCAGGGCATTCGGCGCGCTTCGTCAGCTTTTAGCGTAGAATCAAACAGAGTCGGCAGTTTGGCTCTCCGATACTGGGGCGTCGCCAAGTGGTAAGGCACCGGTCTTTGGATCCGGCATTCGTAGGTTCGAATCCTTCCGCCCCAGCCAATTTCAAAAGTGATAAGTGATTAGTGACGAGTGACAAGAAGTTGCTTGCTCGTCACGTATCACTCGTCACGAAGAGCAAATCGGCGACAGATCCAGTGGCGACTGCTCTTGCTCGTCACTTGTCGCTCGTCACTAGTCACTAAAACAAAAATGGGAACCACCGGCGGCATCAAAGTCTTCTCTGGAACTGCGCACCGCGGCCTGGCCGAAGAGATTTGTCGGGAATTGTCTTGCGATCTAGGCAGGGCCACCACGTCGCGCTTTTCGGACGGCGAATTCAACTTTCAAATTGAAGAGAACGTGCGCGGCGCAGATTGCTTTATCGTGCAACCAACTTGTCCGCCGACTGACGCGTACCTGATGGAGTTGCTGGTGATGCTCGACGCGTTTCGTCGATCATCGGCGGCGCGCACGACCGCGGTGTTGCCCTACTACGGCTATGGCCGCGCTGATAAAAAGGATCGACCGCGCGTTCCCATCTCGGCCAAGCTGGTGGCTAATTTGTTGACGACCGCGGGAGCCGACCGAATCCTGACGATGGATCTGCATGCACCGCAGATTCAAGGCTTCTTTGATATTCCGGTGGATCACCTCTACGCGGCCCCGGTTTTTATGAAGTATTACCAGGAGGCGCCGCTGCCGAAATTGACGGTGGTCGCGCCTGACACCGGCGGCGCTGAGCGGGCCCGCGCTTACGCGAAGCGGCTCGACGCTGAACTCGCGCTGTGCGATAAGCGGCGTGACAAACCGAACGTCGCTGAGGTCATGAACGTCGTCGGCGACGTGGCCGGACGCAACTGTCTAATTGTTGATGATATGTGCGATACGGGGGGCTCGCTGTCGAAGGTGGCGCAGGCTTTGCGCAGCGCGGGCGCGGCACGAGTTGACGCCTGCTTTACTCATCCGGTACTCTCAGGACGTGCCGCACAACACCTCGGTAACTCTGGTATCGAGCAAATTGTAGTGACGAACACGGTGCCGCTGAATTCAAAAGCAGCGGAATTGAAAAACATAAAAGTCTTGAGCATTGCGCCTATTCTGGCGAAAGCGATCAAGTCGATCCATGAAGAGACCAGCGTCTCTTCGCTCTTCGTATAAGGTGGCACAGACTTCAGTCTGTGATTACCCCTGGGACACACAGACTAAAGTCTGTGCTACTTCGAAGGGCAAACACTGAAAGCAAAGTAGCCGTCGCATTACGGCAGGCAGCGATTCAGTTGCCGGCTTTCAGCAGAAAAAATTTATCGAAGGTTTAGAGCGCGGAGTTGTCCGCGCGGTCGGCACGAGTGCCTGACAGAAGATGTTTGTTCTCCCTCTCCCTTTGGGAGAGGGCTGGGGTGAGGGACCAACTTGTGACGGAGACACACCCTCACCCTAACCCTCTCCCAGTGGGAGAGGGAAGAAACAGGAGACAGCAATCATGGCAGAGAAGAAAGAAATCATTGTGAAAGCGACGCAGCGCGAAGGTCGCGGCAAGAACGACTCGCGTCGCGCGCGTCGGGCCGGTCAGGTCCCCGTCACGATTTATGGCGGCCAGGGCGAAGCCGTAGCGGCGCTGGCGCCGTTAAGCGAGCTCGCGGCAATTCTCAGATCCGATTCGGGTCGCAACACGATCTTCACCCTGGATGTCGACGGAGTCGGCCCGGCCGAAGTGATGTTCATCGATCGGCAGATCGATCCGGTGCGCTCACGTCTGGTGCACGCTGATTTCAAACGGCTGGTCAAGGGCGAAAAGATTGAAGCGACGGTGCCGCTTCGCCTGGTGGGTGAACCAATCGGCGTGCGCGAACATGCCGGCGTCCTCGAACAAATTGTGCGCGAGGTTGAAATTCGTTGCGAGCCGCGCGAGATTCCCGAGCACATCGATGTTGACGTCAGCAACTTGGACGTTCACGAGGTGTTGCACGTTTCCGACATTCCGCTGACTGCCGGTGTCGAGATCCTGGAAGATGCTGACGCGGTGATTGCCACTATTGGCATGGTGAAGGAAGAAGTCGTTGAAGCGCCGCCGGTTGAAGGTGAAACGCCGGCCGAGCCTGAAGTTATCGGCAAGGGTAAGAAGGAAGACGAAGGCGAAGCTCCGGAGTAAGAGAAGTAGATCACATGCGCGCGCTTATCTGTCTGATCACCATCTTGTTTGCAGGGTCCGTCGCTGCGGCGCAGGAGCACAGCGAACGGCGCGAGTTCCGTTCCGACGCGGATGGTTTTTCCATCCAGATGCCAGAGACGCCGAAAGTTACTTCGCGTGATCTGGGCGAGGGCCAAACGCAAAAGATTTTCACCGTTGAAATCGGCGCGGAGACTTACATGGTGAGTGTGATTCAGCTCAACGCTGGACGCGTCCCCGCGAACCCGGATCAGGCCTAT
The DNA here is from genome assembly GCA_036266295.1 of Pyrinomonadaceae bacterium. Classification (GTDB taxonomy): domain Bacteria; phylum Acidobacteriota; class Blastocatellia; order Pyrinomonadales; family Pyrinomonadaceae; genus UBA11740. The sequence continues at coordinate 7,005 of DATANL010000676.1, forward strand.
TTTGATCTGTTGATGAAGGCTTATACCGACGGCAGCAAGACGACTTTGCGATCAAGCCGCATGGTTACCTGGGCCGGACGGTCGGCGATGGAAGGGATTTCCGATGCCGAGTCGGCGACCCACTTCATCGACGTGACGACCGCGGGCGATCGCATTTACCTGGTCGTCTATGCGGGACCGAAAGCGCAGGAGACAGCGGCCAAAGCGACGCAGATGCGCGACTCTTTCAAGGTGCTGAGCAAGTAGACGATGTACTTAATCGTCGGATTGGGAAACCCCGGCGCTGAATACGAGCGGACGCGCCACAATCTGGGTTTCATGTTGATTGACAAGTTGGCCGCCGCGGCCGGCGTTGCGGTGAAGCGAAGCGAATGCCGATCGCTGGTCGGTAATGGGCTGATTGAAAATGAACGAGTAGTGTTGGCGAAGCCGCAAACCTACATGAATCTGAGCGGTGAAGCCGTCGGTTGTTTGAATCAGAAGCATGAGTCGGGCGCAGGTTCACTGATTATTATCAGCGATGATCTGGCGTTGCCGTTTGGTTCGATTCGTTTGCGCCAGCGGGGTAGCGCGGGTGGACACAACGGCTTGAAATCGATCATCGGCGCCCTGGGGACGAATGAATTTGCGCGACTGCGGATCGGGATTCAACCTGAGCATCCGCTCAGTGATGCGAAACGATTTGTGTTGGACGAATTTTCAAAAACCGAAAGAGAATCGTTGCCCGCGATTCTAGAACGTGCCGCTGAGGCATTGCGCTCGGTGTTGCGCGACGGCATCGGAAAGGCGATGTCGCTGCATAACGAGCAAAGAGCAAAGGGCACAGAGCAAAACGAAAAGTAATTGTTTAGACGGCGGACTTGTCCGCCACTGGTCGCCGGACAAGTCCGGCTTCTAAACTGGAGGAAGTAAATTGGCAGAGAAAAGAACTTACGAACTGATGTTCATCGTCGACCCTGACGCGGGTGACGAAGATGTAGTCAAACTCAGCGAAGGCGTGCAGAAGATCATCACCGGTCAGGGTGGCAGCATCACCAAGAGCGAGATGATGGGCAAGCGGAAGCTCGCCTACGAGATCAATCACAAAAAAGACGGCACCTACGTGTTGTTGGAAGTTGAAGGCTCGGGCGCCGAGATTGCCGAGGTCGAGCGCCGCATGCGCGTTAACGATCAGATTCTGCGATATATGACCGTGCGCGTCGATGAGATGCGCCGGCGTGCAGACAAGCTGAAGGACCGCCGCGCTCGCAAGGCTGCGAAAAAGCCGGCCAACGGCAAGGCGAAGGCCGCCGCAGTTTCAGCGGAAGCCGACGAGGACGAAGCAGTCGCCTAGTGCGGCTGGCAGATGAGAAGGGAAAGATATGTCATCGAATTACGAAGATCGCGATTTTGGATTTGAGCGCGAATACGATCGCACCATGCCGCGCGGCCCGCGCCGCATGCAGCGCCGCAAGATTTGTCGCTTCTGCATCGAGAAGGTCGATTTAATTGATTTCAAAGATGTGAAGCTGTTGATGTCGTATGTGCCGGAACGTGGCAAGATTCTGCCGCGGCGCATCTCGGGCGTCTGCGCGACACACCAGAGAATGCTGGCCGAAGCGATCAAACGGGCGCGCAACATCGCGCTGCTGCCGTACGCGGCTGATTGAGGATTTGCCACAGAGACACAGAGACATGGAGTTTGATTCAAACAATTTCTAACTTTCCTTCTCTGTGACTCGGTGCCTCTGTGGCTAACTTTTGAGGAATAGAAATGGCACATACACAAGTTCTCTTACGTGAAGACATCGACAACCTGGGCGCGCGCGGCGAAATCGTGCGCGTGAAGGCCGGCTACGCGCGCAACTACCTGCTGCCGCGGAACCTGGCAGTTGAAGCTACCGCGAACAACGTGCGCCAGATCGAAGGCGAAAAAGCTGCGCTGGCTAAGCGCGAAGCGAAAGAACGCGGGACTGCTGAATTGCAGGGTTCGCAATTGCAGAAGCTGACCTTGAAGTTCGAGCGCAAGGTTGGCGAAGCTGGAATTCTTTACGGCTCGGTTACTTCAATGGACATTGCCCACGAGTTGAAGGAGCAGGGCTATGAAATTGATCGACGCAAGATTGTTTTGCGCGAGCCCATCAAACGCTTCGGCAGTTATAGCGTGCCGATTCGTTTGCATCGCCAGGTAACTGTCGACCTGCCGATTCAGGTGTTGGGCGAAGGCGGCGTCGAAGTCGACGTCGACGCGTTGCAGGCTGAAACTGAAACAACTCAACCAGCCGAGCCGGCGAAGGAAACCAACGAAACGGAAGAATAATTAACCGCAGCGACTGAAGATGAAGGTGCGCGATTGAGTAGTAAGCTCAGTCGCGCATTCTGTTTTTACGTGTGAGATTGAACCAGCCTGGTCTTAGAGAGACACCATAAACGTAGACAAGTCCGTAGGACTGTAGTTGAATGGCCACGGTAGTGAGGCCGTGCTACCGGTTCACTGAACGGCCGGGGCGATTCAATGACGCGTTCGCGCGGTTTTTCCTGTTCGCCTGAGATCACTTAGTCTTACAATAGCCGCCGTCGCAAACCCTGATGTCTTCGTTTTATGCGGAAGCTCCTTTTCACCTTTCTCCTGATTTTTCCTGCGCTCGCGGTTTCAGCACAGCAACCGAACGCTGCCGACATTTTCCAGAAAGTCACGGACGTCTATTCCGGCTGTCGCAGTTATTCCGACGAGGTCTCGATTAGTTTCAAAATCGCGGGCTTCTCTGCACCTTTCGTCTTCCAGCAACACTTTCGCACTGCGTATGTTAGTCCGGATCGGTTTCGTTTTGACGTGGAGCAGACCAGCAGAAAGCCGTGGGTCGTCTGGAAGGACGGCGATCTCCTCGGAACTTTGGGAACCGGCGGTGTTAGTTATCGCCCGGCGAGCCTCAATGCTGCGCTCTCGGCTGTTGCGTCCGCCACGCACGGCGGTTCGATGGTGGTTCCGCAATTGCTAATGCCGGGTGCGTTGCGCACCAGCAATGTGTTGAGTGTCATCACCGACCCGGCCGTTACGGGCGAAGAAAAAGTTGATGGGCACGCGGCGTATCGCATCGAGGGCACGCTGTGGGACGAGCCCATTACGCTTTGGATCGACAGCGCGCAGTATCTGATCCTGAAGGTCTATCGGAAAATAAGTATCGCCAACCGCGTCCAGGAGATAACTTTTCAATTCAAGGCTAAACTTAATTCGGACGTTTCACCGGACCGTCTCAAGGCGCCGCAGGGCGAAACGCAAATCGTCACCAACGCAGTCAATTCCGCTTCGACCAACCCGGCATCGGATTCGCCGAGGCTAAAGAACTTCGGTGCAAGTCTCGGGGGCACTGCGCGGAACGCAAACGGCGCGGCGGCGACGGGCGACGATGACGTGGTGCGAGTAGACACTGACATGGTGGTCGAGCCCGTACTGGTGATTCAGCCGGATGGGAAAATTATTAACGGCTTGACCAAAGATGATTTTATTGTGAAGGAGAACGACCAGACGCAGCAGTTGGCGAGTCTTTCGCTCGGCGACAGCAAAGAAGTGCCGCGGTCGATTGTCCTGATAATTGATTACAGCGCCAGCCAGTTGCCTTTCATTCGCACGAGCATCGAGTCTGCCAAGAAGCTGGTGGACCAACTCAACCCGAAGGACCGGATGGCCATCGTCACCGACGACGTGCGTCTACTGGTGGATTTTACGAGTGACAAGCAACTGCTGAAATCACGGCTCGAGGGTTTGAAGGCGAGCGCGCTGGCCGGCAACGTCGGCGCCAGCGATCAATTCGATGCCTTAATGGCGACGCTGACTGAAATATTCAATCACGCCGACGTCCGTCCCATCGTGATTTTTCAAACCGACGGCGATGAGTTCGACGACCTGAGAGGCAACGCGCCGCCCACACGGTTCTGGTTGCCGGCGCGATTCAGTTTCGAGAACGTGCTGACGGCGGCCGAGAAAAGCAGAGTTACGATCTATCCGGTCATTTCCGGGATTCGCTACGCGGCGGTCCCCGAAGCGGAATTAGTCGAACGGGCGCTTAACGATTGGCTGAACCGGCAAAGCGCGGCTGAAGAACTAATGCGGGCGCGAAAGCAGCCGCTGCCGAAAGAACGTCCAACTAATCCCACGAAAGATGCGTTGATGAATTACGCTACGCAGTGGCGCACGCGGCAGATGGCGATGGTGCAACTGGCAAAACAAACAGGCTCGTGGCCCGAGTTTCTGGAAACTCCGGAACAAGCTGACGAGATCTACACGCGCATTCTGACCGACATCGATCGGCGCTACATCATCGGTTACTACCCGACTAATCGCGCGCGCGACGGCAAGCGCAGAAAAGTAACCGTTGAAGTTCGCGGCCATCCTGAGTACCTGGTTTGGGGACAGAAATCATATTTCGCGCGCGAGCATTAATTCATTCCGACTGTGAAAAATAAAACAGAGTAACGATGCGCAACGCTTGACCGAAATAAATCGCGACGCGACTGGCTTTAATCTACCCCTACGGTATATCTTGTCCTCTTCCCGGCAAGAACGAAATTCCCGGCCCCCTTTGCAATGGCAACACCTGAACCGATTCGCGACCCGATTCTTGAACGTCCGCTTCCCAGTAGTCCTGATACCGAACGCGCAATTCTCGGCGTCATCATCTTAGACAACACTCTGATCGCTCAGGCAGTCGAGTTGCTGAGGCCGGCCGACTTTTACGTGCCGTCGCATCGCCGAATTTTTGTCGCGATGATTTCTTTGTTCGAGCGCGGATCGGAGATCAATCCAATTCTGATCGCCGAAGAGTTGCGCCGCGACAATGCCCTGGAATCTGCAGGCGGAATTCTTTTCCTGACGAATCTGACGAACGG
>DATANL010000677.1:0-5896 GCA_036266295.1 Pyrinomonadaceae bacterium
TAAGTGTTCGCGGCGCCGTAGGTATGCGACGCGGCGAGCGACAGCCCGTTGACGTTGCTCAAAGTGGTCGTCTGGTTATCGCCCCAATTGATTTCAGTGGTGTACGGTCCCGTGCCCGCCGCATCGACGATCGACGCATTCAAATTAATGGAGCTGCCGAGGGCGACAGTCGCCGTTTTCGTTGATGCCGGATGCGCTGGCGTTGTTGCCGCCGAGATTTCCGAGACTCCTTAACTCGCCCGGATCAGAATTTCCGTTAGCGTTGTCATCCTTCCACAAGGTGGCCAGTGCTGATGAAGAATATCGACTAGCGCGCGCTGACTGTGACATTGTTCGCCGTCAGCGAATTTCCCGTCGCGCGCTGCATTTCGGCAATCGCTTTATTCAAATCAGTCTGGGCGCGCAATTCATTTCCGCGAGCCACCGCCAAAGCCGTCTGCCGCTCCAGCACCAAAAAGACCGTCGATTGACCGGCGTCAAGTTTGCGCTTCTCGCTTTCGTACTGTTGCTCGGCGGTCGAGCGCGCCACCGCCGCGGCACGAAGACGCGCTTCAGTGGTGCTCAAGGTCTGCAGCGAATTCCGTACTTCGACCTGAATCAACTGCTCGAGCTGCTCGCGCTGCGTGGCGATGCGTTTGCCCTCAACCAGCGAATGGCCCAGCAACCCTTCGGCCGTGCGATTGTGCAGCGGCAAACTGATCGCCACGCCGACCCGAAAGTTGTTCCATTGGTTCGAAGCCAGATTCGACAGCGATTGAAAGTAGCCGCCGAAGAGATCCTGCGGAATGGCAACTGTCGGCGGCGAAGGTAACGGTTGCAGCCCACTGATTGTCGACAACTCGTTCACCCGCGCGCGCAACGCGTCGTTGCTGGCTGTCAGCGGGTTCGCCGTCGTTACCTGCGTGCCGGCGTTCCCGATCATTCCATAACTGCCGACCAGATTGACTTCCGGTTTTGTCTGGTCACGATAAAGTTTTTGATCCAGCAGATTGATTTCACGCGCCAGGTCCGATTGTTTCAATTCCTGGCGGTTCTGCAACGCCGCATTCATCGCATCCGGCAAAGTCGTCTGTGGAATTGACAAGTCGGCCTGATCTGTCGGGACGATCGAGACGCTCCAGATTTTGGCCTGCCGATTTTCGGCAATCATGTTCTTCAGATTGTTCTCGGTGCGATTCACGTCCTCGAGCGCGGCGAATTCCGCCTGCTCAAAGTTCGCCACCTGCGTCTCCGCCGCGACCACGTCGATCGGCGCCAGCGATCCTTCCGCCACCATCCGGCGATTGTGCGCGAGTTGCTCGCGCGCATCCGTGAGCGAGTCACGCTGAATCTGCAGATTCCGCAGCGCGAACACCAGGTCCCAATATGAACGCTGCACGTTGGTAATAACTTCGATCGCGCGTTGACGAAACTGCGCATCAGTCAACGACAGGTTCCTTTTCGCCACTTCAATCTGGCGGCGCGGCAGGTCGAATCGCCGCCCGCGCATAAATGGTTGGCTGTAAGTAAACGTAAGCGCGGTCGGGTAAGAAGGATTCAGCACGTTGAAGACACTGTTCGTGTTGAATCTGATTGACGAGAGATCGACGCGGTAATTGCCGCCACCCTTTGGCATCAGCCCTTCGAATCGCGCGGTGCCGGTGAAGTCATCCTGTTCAACTTTCGAGGCGCCGCTGAGCACGCTGGTTGCCGGCGTCAGAATTCTTTCGAAATAAGTCTGCGCCGAAAGCCGCGGATCGTACGAACCGCGCGCGGTGAGCAAATCGAATTCAGCGATCTTTACGGTGTCGCGCGCGATTTCAATGTCTTTGTTATTTTGCAGCGCCAACGCAATCGTTTCGCGCAACGTGAGCGGCTGCTGATCTCTATCCACCCCGACGCGCGCCAGCGATGGCAGCGGCGCTTTCGCATCCGCGTTGCCGTCCGCGACGATCGCCGGCAGCTTCAAAGCCGTCTGCGCCGAGATAGCTGGAGCCGGCGAACCAGTCAAAGCCTGGGCCCGCACCTGATGTGCGCCGGCGAAAATTAAGCATGCGGCAATGATCAGAATTTTGAACATAGAACCCAACAATGATGCCGTCGCGGCCGCGGCCCGGCGGCGCGCGCGTCCGAATGCGCCGCTGAATAATCGGCCGATGCGGGACCACACGCGGCTCCGGCCAAGATCGTCGAACAGCGAATAGAAAACCGGAACGGCTAACAAGGTGAGCAGCAGACAGAGCGACTGGCCACCGACGACGAGCACCCCAATCGAGCGATTCGTGCCCGCGCCCGGACCACTCGATAACGTCAGCGGCGTCATGCCGGCGACCAGCGCAATCGTCGTCATCAGAATCGGCCGCAGACGATCGCGATTCGCTTGAATAATCGCATCATGACGTTCCATCCCGTGTTTCCGCAGGCCGTTGGTGTGATCGATTTGCAGAATTGCGTTCTTCTTCACCACGCCAAACAGCAGCAACAGCCCCAGGCCGGAAAAAATGTTCACCGTCTGCCCGGTCACCAGCAGCGACACGATACCGAAGGGAATCGCCAGCGGCAGCGTCAGAAGGATCGTGATTGGGTGGATGAACGATTCGAACTGCGCCGCCAGCACCATGTACATGAAGACAAACGACAGCACGATCGCCAGCAGAAAATAGACGGCCGTGCGGTTCAGTTCTTTCGAGCGGCCGGCGAGAAAAGTTTTGTAGGCGGCCTCCATGCCTTCGGCCCTGGCAAAGTCGTTGAGTTGAGAGATGACGGCCGCTTGTGACCCTCCGGGTTTCGTGTTCGCCGTCAACAACACTTGCCGTTGCCGGTTGTATCGATCGATCGACGAAGGGCCGGTCGCTTCCTGCGTCTTAACCAGATTGTCGAGACTGACCCAGCCGGCTTTCTGCGAGGCGACCAGCATTCGTTGCAGGCCGGAGGCATTCGCCCGGAACTCACCGACGGCGCGCACGCGCACGTCGTATTGGTCAGTGCCCGCGTTGAAAGTGGACACCTTCTGACCGGCCACTAGCGTGTTCAGCGATTGGGCAATGTCGCCGATCCGCACACCGAGATCGCCGGCGCGCGCGCGATCGATTTCCACCCTGACCTCCGGCTTGCCGGTGATCAGCGACGAGTCAGCATCGACGACGTCGGGAATCGTCTTGAGCTTGGCCAACAGATCGGCCGAGTACTTGGTCAACTTATCGAGGTCCGGTCCGCTGATCACGAATTGAATATCAGCATTGCGAAATCCGCCGCCGGAAATTGCCGCGACCGGATTGACGCTCGTGCGCAATTGCGGAAATTCTTTCAGATACTTCCCGAGAATTTCACTGCGAGACCGGGTCATCAAATCGATTTGACCCACCGCGCGCTCTTCGACCGGCGTCAGTTTCACGTAGATGTTCGCGAGATTGACGATCTGTTGCTGGCCGCTGCCGATCGTCACCAGCGTGTCGGTCACACCCGGAAGTTTGCGCAGGTCTGCCGCCATGCGTTCGCACACGGCCGCCGTGGTCGACAGCGTTGCGCCCTCGGGCAAACGCACGTTGACCTCGAACTGCGATTGATCGTCTACCGGCAGAAAGTTCTTGCCGACCAACATAAAGAGCGGCACGATGCTGATAATTACGAGCAGCGACAAAGCGACAATCGCCCACCGATGGGCCATGGCCCACTTGAGCATCCAGGTGTAAGTGCGATCGATCGGGCCGTAAAAGCGCGACGACTTGGAACTTGCCTGCTCGTACTTGTCCTTGAATTCGGCGAGCGAGGTGCGATCGTCTGAACCTTCCTTCTTCGGATGAGATTTCGCCGGGCCCGCCTTCTTGCGCTTGATCAGACGCGCCGCCAACATCGGCGTCAGCGTGAACGACACAATCAGGGACACCGCAATGGCGAACGACGCAGTGAAGCCGAATGACGACATGAAGCGGCCGACAATGCCCGCCATGAAGCCGACCGGCAAAAACACCGCCAGCAGCGAGAGCGTCGTGGCGGTGACCGCCAGACCGATTTCGCGCGTGCCTTCAATCGCCGCCTGAAACGGCGGCACTCCTTTTTCTTCGACGAAGCGAAAGATGTTCTCGAGCACAACCACGGCGTCGTCGATCACGATGCCGACCATCAAGGTCAACGCCAACATCGTGATCTGATTCAGCGTGAAGCCCATCGCCGCCATCAAACCGAAAGTCGCGATGATCGAAGTCGGAATAGCAATGGCCGCGATGAACGTCGAGCGCATGCTCCAGAGAAAAACGAAGACCACGATCGCGGCGAGGATGCTGCCTTCGACCAGGTGCAGATTGATCGAATGAAGTGCGGCCTTAATAAATATCGTCTGATCGCCGACCAACTGCGTCTTCACGTCGCGCGGCAAGGTCGCCTTGATTTCTTCCAACCGTTCCTTGACGGCGTCGGCCACCGCCACCGTGTTCTGGCCCGACTGTTTCGAAACGACCAGGGTCACCGCGGGCTGCCCGTTCAGGCGCGCTTCGGTGCGTTGCTCTTCGGCGCCGTCTTCCACATAACCGATGTCGCTCAGCTTTACGGCATAGGCGCCGCGGCTCGCGATTACCAGGTTATTGAATTGCGCCGGATCGGGAATGCGGCCCATCGTGCGCACCGTTAGTTCGCGTTGGCCTTCTTCAACCCGGCCGCCGGGCAATTCCATGTTCTGGAACTTGACCGCGTTCGCGACGTCTGCGGCCGAAACATTGAACGCGCGCATCTTGTCCGGATCGACCCAGACTTCGATCTCGCGCTGCCGGCCGCCGACGATGTCTACATTGCCGACGCCGCTAATCGGTTCGATCAGCCGCTTGATCTGCTTGTCGGCGATATCGGTTACTTCACGCAGACTGCGCGGAGCCGAAACCGCAATGCGTAAAACCGGCGTCGCGTCGGTGTCGAGTTTCTGAACGATCGGCACCTGCGCCGTTTCCGGCAACTCGTTCACGATCAAATCGACTTTGTTACGAACTTCCTCGGCGGCGACGTCGGCATTCTTTTCCAGCAGAAAGGTGATGAAGACCTGCGACACACCTTCAACCGAAGTCGAACGCAGCTCGTCGATGCCGCTGATGGTATTGACCGCGCCTTCAACTTTGTCGGTAATCTCAGTCTCGATCTCCTGCGGCGACGCGCCCGGGTTAACGACCGTCACGGTGATGGTCGGCAGATCGATCTTGGGAAATAAATCCACGCCCAGCGATCGAAACGAAAACAGACCGACGACGGTCAGACTCAAAATGAGCATCGTCGCGAACACCGGCCGTCGCACACAAATTTCAGCTAGCTTTTGCATAAGAACCTTGTTTCAGGTTTCAAGTTTCAGGTTTCAGGTTGTCCTATCGTGAAGCCTGTTTGTATTTCGTACCCTTGATGCCGGACTGTTTCAGATACGCCATTAGACCGCTGATCATTCGGCTTACCTCGGTGGCCATTTGATTGAGTTGCCGAAATGCGGATTCGTCTACGTATTTGCGATCCAGGGCAACATAAAGCTGGGCTCTGACTTCTCCCGCAGAGCCCTTTGCCGCGGAAAGAAATTGCACGAACTCTCCGGTTCCGCTTCGCTCAAAACCCTCGGCGATGTTGCTGAGGATAGAGACGCAAGCGCGCCGCATTTGATCGCGCAATCCGAAATCGCGCGCAAAAGCGCCAACATCCGACAAGTCATAAACTCGTCTAGTTAGTTCACGTGCCTTTTGCCAGGCTTCAATTTCTTCGAATGTTTGAAACGTAGGCATGAACCTCCAACAAACCTGAAACTTGAAACCTGAAACTTGAAACTACTGTCTAACCGCGACCCCGTCGCTCAACTGATCGACATTGCTGATCGCAATAACTTCGTCGGTGGTCACGCCGCTTTTAATCTCAACCATGTCGCCTTCTGTTTGGCCGCTCTGCACCAGACGCT
>DATANL010000678.1:0-4113 GCA_036266295.1 Pyrinomonadaceae bacterium
GGCCCTTCCGAGGTGATCTGGGAATTCCAGCCGATCCGTATAAGTTGACCTATGACCAACTGATGAAGTAGGTCGTGAGCACTTCGATGAATGAGCCGGCCGTTGCAGCGAACCTTCACGGGAACCGAATGAATTTTTGCCTCTGAGTGTTTCCGCTTGTGTGTAGCCCGTGACCAAAAACTGTAACTTTTACCAGTTTAGTGGGCTCGCAGCCTCTCTTACGCTGCTTTCGTAGGAAAGCTCCGCACCGTTTCCCCCGCAGCTTTCACGTAAGGAGGGTAAATGAAAACCAGTCATCGACCGCGGCCATCAAAGTTGACCGCCTTCACTTTAATTGCCATCGCATCGCTGCTTATTCCATCTCGTCCTGTGTTGGGCCAGGCCCAGGAACCGCAGAAACCTGCACCCGAAGTTCAACAACTCAAGGACAGGCTGCAACAACTCGAGCAAACGGTCGAGCAGCTCAAAGCGCAGATCGTTTCCATGGCCGAGGCGGAAAAGAAAACGGACAAGGCAACGGGCGAGAAGGTCGCAGCCCCAGTCACGAAAGCTTCGGACACCGCGTCGGTTGCGGCCCCGGCTGTCGCACCGACGGGAGCGGCGAAGCCAGCGGACGACGACAAAAAAGGTGAGAGCAGTTTCTCGATCTACGGATTTGCGATGCTCGACATGGGCTATCAATTCAAGCAAGCCGATCCTAACTGGTTCGATACGGTCCGCCCCGTAAAGCTACCCGCCTTCAAGGACCAGTTCGCGCCGAACGGTAATTTCTTTTCCAGCGTGAGACAGACGCGATTCGGAGTGAAGTCTTCGACCCCAACCAAGTACGGAGAACTAAAAACAATTTTTGAATTCGAATTATTTGGCACTGGTGTCGATGCGGGGCAAACCACTTTTCGCTTGCGACATGCGTACGGCGAATTGGGACCCGTGGGCGCCGGCCAGAACTGGAGCACCTTCGTCGATCCCGACGTGTTCCCGAATACGAACGAATACTGGGGTCCGAATGGAATTCCCTGGTTCCGCAATGTGCAGGTCCGGTTCATGCCGCTCAAGGGAAAGAACTCGATCACGATTGCCCTCGAGCGTCCGGGCGCCAGCGCCGACCTCGGCCGGGCTGCGGATCGAATCGAACTCATTGGGGTGAGACCGAGGTTCCCGCTGCCTGATCTCACTGGGAACGTACGCTTCGAAAGAGACTGGGGTCATTTCCAGGCCTCAGGATTGGTGCGAGAGATCAAGTGGGTAGATACCGTTGCGGATAACTTCGATTTAGGTGGCCGGGCCACCGGAGCCGGCTTGAGCCTCAATTCAGGTCTGAACATCGGCAAGAAAGACGTCGCGAAGCTTTCATTTACTTACGGGCAGGGAATTCAGAATTACATGAACGATGCGCCGGTGGATGTGGGCATCGCGCTCGCGCGTTCAGGAAATCCGCGCGTCCCCATCAAAGGCGTCGCACTGCCAATGTGGGCGTGGATGGCCTATCTCGATCACACGTGGAACAAGCGCTTCAGTAGCTCGCTGGGATACTCGATGCTTGACATCTCGAACTCTGAAGGACAGGCGGCAGATGCTTTCCGGCGCGGGCACTATGCGTCGGGCAACCTGCTGTTCTATCCCGTAGATAACGTGATGATTGGCGGCGAAGTCATTTGGGGTAAACGCGAAAACTTCCTCGATAAGTTCACCTCCGATGACGTTCATTTCCAGTTCTCGTTCAAATACAACTTCAAGAAGGAACTGAAGTTCTGAGAGCAGCTCTGCGGCAATGAAGAAAATATTTATCACCCAGTGGCCCAGATGCGCTCGTGTCCGGTTTGTGTTTGCTCGCGTCTGCGGGGCGAATGGCCAGGAGTAAAAAACCATCAACAGCGGCGCGGCGCAACCCGCCACCACGACAAGATAAGGGAGTAACGACATGAAGCAAGAAGAAAAACCCCATGGCGCGGATTGCGATCCGCTTGGTAATTCTGACGATCTGATCTCGCCGGAGATTCCGTCCGGTGTAGATCGCCGAAAGTTTTTGATGCGTAGCGCGGTGGTCGGCGCCGCAGCGATGATGACAGGCAAGACCCTCCTGGCGGCAGACCGAAGCGCGGAAGCAGTCAAATCGCTGCCGGTCCTGCGCCCGCTCTCCAGAGGACTTCATGTTCACATGGCCGCGGGAGCGCCCATCGTGATTACAGCGGATGAGTTCTATAAAGTGGGCCCCGGGCCTTCAAGCTCGCACACGATCGGCCCGATGCGCATTACCTACGATTTCTACCAGCGGTGCACAAAGCTGCCGGCCGAGCAACTGGCCAAGGCGACCGCGCTAAGAGTCAACCTGTTCGGCAGTCTAAGTGCTACGGGGAAAGGGCACGGCACTGAGCGCGCCACCCTGGCAGGTTTGATCGGTATGGAACCGGCCACTGTCGATCCATTGTTCCTTGACGGCCTGCGCGATAAGCCTGACCAGTCATTCAAAGTTAAGCTCGGCGGAAAAGAGATCACCGTCACGCTCAAGGACGTTGTCTACGATGCTGCCAAGGGCGAGTTCCATCACCAGAATACGATGGTGTGTCATTTGTTGGCCGGCAACGAAGATATCTACCAGTTGGAGTATTACTCCGTCGGTGGTGGGTTCATCGAGTGGAAGGGCTATGAGCCGCCGAAGAAGAATCCTCCGAAGTATCCGTTCGAAACCATGAAGGAGCTTCGGGCCCATGCGGACAAGAACAAGTTGTCCATCGGACAGGTAATTCTGGCGAATGAAATGTCGATCGCCGGCAAGACCGAGGCGGAAGTAAATGCCTTCATCGACAAGATCATCAACGCGATGCTGGCCACGGTTAAGTCCGGACTGAGCATGCCGGAAGACGGCGTGCTGCCGGGACCGATCAAACTACACAGCAAAGCAGCGACGGTTTATAAGCGCGCGATGGATGACGAGAACCTCGCAGACCGCGGTATCGGCGTGCTGTCAGCATGTGCCATAGCCGCTTCTGAAGAGAACGCTCGCGGCCACCTGGTCATCACCGCACCCACGGGAGGATCAGCCGGCGTCATGCCATCTCTCGTTTATGCGTTGACCGAAGGACGCAAGATCCCGCGCGAAAAACTCCGTGAAGGCATGCTCGCTGCGCTCGGAGTGGGCTATCTCTGCAAACATCACGCGACGCTGGCTGCGGCCGAGGGTGGTTGCCAGGCCGAAATCGGTGTGGCTTCAGCGATGGCCGCGGCATTGGTCGCGACGGCGCGCGGAGCTGACTCACGGGTGGTCGAGAACGCAGCGGAATCGGCGCTCGAGCATCACCTCGGTCTGACATGCGATCCCGTGGCCGGGTATGTGCAGGTCCCTTGCATTGAAAGGTGCGCATTCGGCGCAGTCAAGGCCTGGACCGCGTATGCGATTGCCAGCAACGAGATTGCAAACAATCACCGTGTGGGTCTCGACGAAACTGTGCAGGCGCTGGCCCAGACCGCCAAGGACATGAACAGCAAGTACAAGGAAACCAGCGAGGCCGGTCTGGCTCTCTCGGTCGCCTTGGTAGAGTGCTGATCGAACGGGGCTGATGGTGCTCGAAGTGCCGTCGGCTCTCCCCTTCTATTTACCTGGTTCGAGTGTCCGTCTACCGATGCCCGAGACCATGAATCTGACTCAATCAGAAAGAGGCGTTTCATGTTGAGGCGACCGGCATACGTCAGAGTCTTTATTACGTCGGCGTTCGTATCAGTCGCGTTGCTCACGACCTCTGCCTACGGACAGTCGCCGGCGAACGCACCACTCGATAAGGAAGTGGTTGCGGCTCAGGGACCTCGGCTAGCAAAGCCGGAGAACAAAATCGTTGCGGATGATCCGCGCACGATTGATCTGGAGAGGGAAGTCTCGGCCATGAAGGCGGAGAATGCCACTCTCAAAGATCAGCTTCGGAAGATTGATGAGCAGCAGAAGACGATGCTGGAACAGTTCAAGCTGTTGCAGCAACGGCTCGAGGGATCGACGACTGCGGCTGACGCTCGTACAGCTAAGTCACCGAGCGCTTCGCCAAACGCAGATGCTTCAGCGCCCGCGACGGCACCCGACACCTCAGTCCCGTCGCCGGCCATCTCCACACAGGCGAAGACGGC
>DATANL010000679.1:0-2792 GCA_036266295.1 Pyrinomonadaceae bacterium
ATCAGAAGCGTGGGTCTGTGCGCGCATAGTTTTTCCTTCCAAAGGTTATTCGAGACTGAAAGGCCGGTTGGTGCACAACGTTTCGTCGTCGTAAAAAGAGGATATGTCCGGACATAGATCTTCGCCGGGCAGCAACTGCAAACTCTTCCTCAGGGGATACGCGAAACGCTTAATTTTGGGGGAAAGCGTTAGGCTATTTATAACCCGCCAGGCTCAATTCTGTAAACCACATTCTAATATGGAGTGCGGCGGCTTGACGCCGCTTTGATTCGTCGAGGTTGGAACGACCACAGGAAAATACAAAGCGGCGTCGAGCCTCCGCACTCCAAGATTCACCATTGTAAAGTGAAGGGAACTGATATAAATTCACGCTGGCACTTCCACAAACCAGCGCTTTTGCCAGGTGCCTAATAATTAGTTGGAGGGCGAGTTTTATGAAGTTGCTCTTGGTCCTGCCAATCCTCCTGATTACGACCGTCTCGTACGGGCAAGCGCCCGCGCCAGTCGAAGAAAACAAGTTGCCGGTAGTGGTCGTCAGCGCCAGCTGGTTGCACGACCGCCAGGCGGGCAGCAAGGCCGTGCAGTCCGCGACCTCGCCCATGCACGGCATTACCAAAGACGATCGAAATTTCGAACGCCAGAAACGCGTTAACGATCCGGTCGGGATGAGAGATCCGAACGCTGACAATCTGGACGTGCGCGGTTCCGAACTCGAACGCATCGTGCAGCAGTCGCGCGAATCTGATCCGGTCGATGGATATACCTACCTGCTGAAAATTCAGAATGTCAGCCCGAAGGTAATCGAAAACGTCATTTGGGAATATCGGTTCATGCAGGTCGGCAACGACAGCAATGTCACCCGACGAACGTTTATGTGCGGCGGCCAGATCAAGCCGGAACGTCAAAAGGAGATGAATATCTTCAGCCTGGTCGGGCCCAGTGAGGTCGTGAGCGTCAAAAACCTCGAGAAGGACGCGAGCGCCAGGTATCGCGCGGCGGTAATCATCAATCGCGTCGATTATTCTGACGGCACGTTCTGGCAGCGGCACGGATGGGACGTTAACACCTACAAGATCCAGCCTGATTTAAAAGCGAAGTACGGGAACGCGACGGTCTGTCGCAGTCTGTGAAAAACCAAGCCGACGGGAGCGCAAGCGTCATCGCTTGCCGCGTTCTGCAACCGAGACGCGCTCCAATCGCCTGGCGATCAAATCGAAACCATCGTGCCGCGACGCTGCTCGGTGGCCTTTCGATAGCAGTAGTCCGCCGCCGCCAAATCTTCCATCGCCAGGCCCAGTGATTTGAAGATTGTGATCTCGTCTGCCGATCGACGCCCGGGATGTTTTCCGATCAGCACCTCGCCGAGTTCCGCCAGAATATTCTCCGGGCCGATCGCGCCCTCAGCCGCCGCAATCAAATAATCGCCCGCCTCGTTGAATGCCGATTCGCGTCGATCGACAAATATCGACGACGACGTCATGGTTGCAGTGTCGATTTCGCGCGCCTTGGGTGAGAAGGTGCCGATGGCATTGATATGTGCGCCGGGTTCGATCCAATCGCGCCGCACCACCGGCTCGCGGGAAGTAGTAGCCGTGACGATGATGTCAGCCTCGCGAACTGCATCCTCCGGACCGTCCACCGGTTCTATTTCACATTCAACATGTGACTTCATCGAGTGGGCGAATCGTGCGGCGCTGTGCTTTGTACCGGCAGCCACGCGTACTCGGTGCAACTGACGGACGCAGGCAATTGCATCGAGATGTACGCGGGCCTGCACCCCAGCGCCGATGATGGCCAGGCTCGACGCGTCTGGTTTAGCCAGTATTTTCGTAGCGAGGCCGCTGACCGCGGCGGTCCTGATTGCGGTAATCGCTGAGGCGTTGGCGATGGCGCGCAACTCGCCAGTCACTCCGTCGAACAGAATCACCGAGCCCTGGTGCGCGTCCTTGCCGATGGCGGCGTTACCGGGAAACACGCAGATCGCTTTCAAACCAAAGAGCGGCGCCTCGCCGCCACGAAACGTGGGCATCAGGGCCATCACGCCCTTGACGTGCGGCGGGCGGAAGATCGTACGCAAAGGCTGCTCGACCTCTCCGCGCGCCAGCGCCACAAAGGCGCGTTCCATAACATCGATGCATTCATTCATCGGCAGCAGCCGCTGCACATCTTCTTCGTCGAGTATCAGCACGCTCATTGCGGAAAGATATCACGTGTCAGAACCGCGAGCGGTAGCGACCGGATCATGTAAGTCGCTGAGTAGACCCGGCATCATTCAGCCGTCGTTTTGATCCGGTCGCTACCGCTTGCCAGTTCTGACACAAATGACAAATCGAAACCGATTCGATACTATGCGCGCCTGCGGACATTAAAATCACTTCGGACCATCTGAATATGAAAAATTCGATCTTGTCGTCTCGTCGTCGAGTGCTATCAACTCTCGTAGTTGTCGCCATCGCCATCATCGCCGTTCCGGTAACAGCACAGCAGTTCAGCCCCGAACTCTTCAAGTCACTGCACTGGCGTAGCATCGGGCCGTTCCGCGGCGGGCGCACGCGCGCAGTAGCCGGCGTGCCTTCACAGCCCAACGTCTTTTACATCGCACAGGTCAACGGCGGCGTCTGGAAGACCGATGATTATGGCCAGACGTGGAATCCAATCTTCGACGATCAACCGACGGGCTCGGTCGGCACGATTGCGGTGGCGCCATCTGATCCAAACATTATCTATGTGGGAAGTGGCGAAGGTTTGCAGCGTCCCGACTTGTCCGTCGGCGACGGCATCTACAAATCGAC
>DATANL010000680.1:0-2675 GCA_036266295.1 Pyrinomonadaceae bacterium
CGATCCAAAGCGCCGTCGCCGCTGCGCTCTGCCGGCGCACTCCAAATTAGTCGCCGACACTATCTAAGTGCTTGATCGCGCTCTCGATCAGTTTCAGCCAATCGCTGTGAAGGTGGCACCGCCACGAACGGCTTGAAGTCAGGCCGATTCGTAAACACCCCGAACATCGGCACGGCCATCGCATCCGTCAGATTCAAAGGCTTCAAGCCCAGAACCATCTCAATCGTGCGCATCATGCTGAGTTGATCGTAACGATCGTTGACCACCGCGCCACGTTTCACATAGGGACCGGCCGCGAAGGCAATCGTCCGCGTGGCATCGACGTGATCGGGCCCATTCTGCGCATCGTCTTCGACCACCAGAAACAGCGACTGCTTCCAGATTGGACTGCGCGCGACCGTTTCGATCACGCGGCCCAAAGCCGCATCGTTCTGCGCGACGAATTGAAACGCATCGAGAGTTTTCTTGTTGGCCCCATCCGTGTGATCGTTCGGCAGCCAGATGTAATTGAATTGCGCGAAATGACCAAGCCGCGCCTGTGTTTCGAAATCCTTCTTCCATTCGCGCACGCGATCCAAATCGGAAGTCTTCAGGTCCCACGAGCGAAAGCTGAATGGGTAGTGATAGAGATAATCTGCGAACTGACGGCGCAGACGATCGTCGCGCTTGATCCAGTTCGCGAACGTCAGGTCGCCGGTAAGAAAGTGCGAAAGCTTCTCGACAAAAGCCGCGTCACCCAGCAATTGATACGCATGCTCGCGCGTGTCGGCGCGTCCCGCGTAGGGTGAGGCCAGTTCGTTGAATTCCGTTCCGCGATCGTCAGCGCCCGCGGCCACATCTATGACTTTCGCATAAAATCTTCTGGCTAACTCACCTTCGGCGCCGTAAAGATCGACAAAGATTTTATAAGCGCGGGTGAACAGAAAATAATTCTCTCCATAGATCCGATAGTCGACGTTCTTCTCGTCAAGCCGATCCCAAATATATGCCGGCGAAAGATACGCCGGCACCATCCCGTACGAATAGCCGCCACTCGAGCACGTCACGTTAGGCACCGCGCAGGGATTGTTCTTCGAATTCCAACGATATGAATAGGTGAGGTTCCCCATCCATTCGACGAAGGGACTGGCGTAGGCGCTGGTGGTGAAGCTGTGACCGAGCACGCTGATTTCGCCATTGCAGTAAAAGTTGTCGAGCGTGACGTATTCTTCAGCGAGTTGATGATGAATCGGCGAGATGTCCCGGCCGAAAATCGTTAGCTTGGGATCGCCATTGCCGCGCCGCAAATCGCCGAGCACCTGATCGTAGGTACGATTCTCCTTGATGATGTAGAAGACGTACTTGATCGGCAGATTAAACCCCAGGCGTGGATTGAAAATCGGATTGCTGCGATTGACCGTGGCGGTCCACGCCGGCAGACTCCGCTGCAAATCGGCACGCGGAACGATCGACACCGAGCCCTTCAGCAAAGTAAGCACGTAATCGCCGGTGCGGCTGGGCCCGGCGCCCGGTGGTCCTCTCGGGTTGGGACGACGCGCGCGAATACCCTTGGCGCTCAGTATCAGCAGGTGGTCCTGATTGGCAATCACCTTCGTGGGATACCAACCGGTGGGAATCAGTCCAATCTGCTCCTTTGAGCTTCTATTTATCACCGCGACTGAATTCGTATTGCCCAAAGTAACGAGCAATCGCTTACCGTCAACGGTGCAGGAAGTCGGCGACGCGCCAAAGCGGCTCTCACGGCGCGCCACTGAAATGGGCAGCATCATCCCTTCTGACTCTGTGTCGATCACGGATATGTTGTCCGACCCGGTATTCACCACGTAGAGCCAGTGACCGTCGGTGCAAGATTCCTGTGGCGTTTTGCCGACGTGGATGGTGTTGGTCTGTTTGAGATCGCGATCGAAAACAAAGACCTTGTCTTCGCCGAGCACCGTCACGAACAGTTTGCCGCTGAGATAACGGACCGTGTAGGGATAATAGCCGGCTTTGATTTCACGCTCGATCTGCCCGCCGGCAGTATTAAGCATAGCCAGTCCGCCGCCCACGAACCCACCGTTACCATCTTTCTGCGTGGCCATGTAGCCTACCGCGAGATGCTGCGAATCGACTGACGCGAGCCCTCCGACGAATCCGCCGACTTTGTATTCACGAACGATCTCGAAATTTTTATCGACGCGATAGACCTTTTGATCAAAGCCGCCGCTGATGTACAGGTCGCCGTCCAGCGCCACCGTCGCGCTGGGAAAAAGCGAATTGAATCTGAGCGTCTTGATTACCTGGGCGGTTTGCGGATCGACAATCGAAACTTCCTGCGGCTCCTGGTAATAGTAGCCGGTGTTCAGCACCACCAGCTTGCCCGCGAATTCAACCATCTCATAAGGCAAGCGGCCGACTTCGACCTGCGCGCCCGCCGGCTTGATGCGCCAGCCATTGGGCAATTCAACTTCCGCGGTTTGCGTGGCGCGCGCGGCGCGCTGCGCGTTCCTGACGTACTCGAGAATCGAATCGTAAGGCGTGCCCCTGGCAAGTTCCCACAGTTCGCGATTCAGATCTTCCTGATCATCGGGGTCATCGACGCGACGTTGGGCCATGGCGCCAGTTGTAATAAAGATGACAACGAAGAAAATGGAAATGAACCAACAAAATAGACGATTAGCATGCCGTACGCAGGC
>DATANL010000681.1:0-2557 GCA_036266295.1 Pyrinomonadaceae bacterium
ATTGATCACCAGATAGCCGCCCGACTTCAGCCAGACACGCGGCTTGATCGCCTTATCGATTTCCGCCTGCACGCCATAGGCCTCGAGGATCGGCTGCTCGCGCGTGTAGAGCTTCACCTTTTTCACCATGCGCGGCTGCATGCGATTTACGAATTCGAGAATGCGTTGATACTCGTCTTCGGTGTCGATGCGAATCGCGGTGAAATCTTCGGACAGTTGATCGCGGAGAATGCGCTGCACCAGGTCGAGGTCGCGATGGACCAACGACGCGGCTTTGGACTTCTCGGCAGCCTTGCGAATGTCCTGCCAGGTGCGCAGAAGGTATTGAGCATCGGCGCGCAGATCCGCTTCGCTCGCACCGATTCCAGCGGTCCGCACGATGAAGCCACCGGCCGGCGATTTCTCGTCGGCATGAATTTTCTGGATCAGTTTGCGCAAACGGCTGCGCTCGGAATCTGAATCGATCTTCCGCGAAACGCCCAGGTGCTCGACCGTCGGCATGTAAACCAGGAACCGGCCGGGCAACGCAATGTGCGAGGTAATGCGGGCGCCTTTCTTGGCGATTGGTTCCTTGGCGATCTGGACCAGGATTTCCTGGCCTTCGCGCAGCAAATCAGTAATCGTAGGCTGCTGGTGCCGTTCATTCCGTGCCGGCCGGCGGCGGCTGCGAGTCGGCGCGCGTCTGGGCGCCGGCGCTTCCTGAGCAGAGGCTGGCTCGGGCGCGTCATCTGTTTCGGCTGCGGCTTCTTCCGGCTCGTCCGCGGCCTGGGCCTCAAAGGGCTGTTCCTCGGTTGCGGCTAATTCCTCGGGCTCGTCCGCCTGCTCGTCGGCGCCGTTCGAACCGTCCGCTTCCCCATCGGCTGGCGTTCGTTTCGTGGGACGGCGGCGACGGCGCCCGCCACGACGAGTAGCAAACTCCTCGTGCGGCCGCGCGGTCGTGATGCTCGCTTCCGAATCAGCCATTTCATCTGTCGCGCTTTCCGCATCGGTTTCAGTCGCCGCTTCGCGCTCGACTTCTTCATCTTCAGATTTCTTCGATTTGAACAAGCGCCCGATTACGCCGCTGCGCTTTCGCCGCTTTTCACTGGCTGCGCTCGCCGAGGGTTTCACGGCCCCGGTTTCTTCCGCCGCGCTATTTGCTGCCGCGTTTTCGTCATCGTCGCTGATACGTTGGAACGAGGCGTCGTGTGCAGCGCTCGGCGTGATGTCGTCGACAAACCGATCGACGTGTGCAGCCTTTACCGGCGGCGCACGACGAACGGCGGGCGCGGCTTCTTCATCGTCGGCGACTCTTTGAAAACCGGCATCCTCCGTTAGTCCATCTGACAACAGCGATCCGACCGCGGCGCTGGGAACATCTTCAAGATCGAATTCCACCGCGTGGACCGCATCCATGATTCGTTCCTGGAGCCGCGCATCTTTGAACATCTCGCCGTTCATCGCGCCCGCTTCGTCATCGCTGACACGCTCGAACGACGCGCCGCTGGAAACAAACGGAGTATCGATGGGTTCGGCTTGCGTTGGAATAATGCTGCGCTCATCGACATCGGCCGCAGCCGATTTCGACGCGCGCCCGCGCCCGCGTCCACCACGACGACCGCGCCGTCGCGCGCCCGCGGGCTCGGCCTCTTCATCGGATTTCTCTTCGGCGACAATCGCGCCGGGTTCCAATTCGCGCAGCGGTTCAGCTCGCTCGTGCGAGGACTCAACCTGCTGCTCGCGCTGCACGCGCGCAATTTCAATGTGCTCGGTCGCGGCGCGGGCCGCACCCTCGGCATCGCCTTTCTTTGATTTGTCCACGACGATGCGTTCGAATTCGGCCTCTTCATCGAAGAAGTCGGTAACGTAAAGAAACGCGTCGCGGTCCAATCCAATATCGACAAACGCCGACTGCATGCCGGGCAACACGCGCATGACGCGACCTTTGTAGATGTTGCCGACGATTCCCTGGTTCTGTTCACCACGTTCGATGTAGAACTCGGTGACTCTTTCATTTTCGACGATCGCAATCTTTTTTTCGCGACCGTTGACACTAACAATTAACTCTCTTGACATTGATTTTCTTTCTGAGGAGCGCGCGCTAGAGGCACGCATCCATGCATGCGGTTCGCAGGCATTCTGCCTGCGTCGCTTCTAAATTTGTTGATGGAAATTGCCGGCAGAAATGCCGGCAGTGAATTTGCGGTTGCCGATCGCGGCTGCGAGCGGCGACGCGTTCGTTCTCGATGCAGATCGAGATCTCCCGCGTGGGTTTTGAAAACCATCTGCCGTGGCAGATGGACACAATCCTGATTCAAAAAGGAAACTCCATTAACCGCAACTGTCGCTACGGACATGACCAGGGAGCGTCGCGTCTAGACGAAACGCGCTCTGAAACCCGGTTGCGGTTATTCAAGGCCGACTAAACGCCGGCTTCAAAAATCTTCACTCACCTACTTCAGCCTGATTAAGTTATGAAGCATGCTGTCGGGCCGGTTGCCCAACAAGGTAAGCAACCGCAGTATATCAGCGAGATTGTCGGAATCACAAGGCGTTTTCGCCGACAGCTCCCGTCGCG
>DATANL010000682.1:0-6744 GCA_036266295.1 Pyrinomonadaceae bacterium
CCGGCGCGAAGGTGCTGATTATCGACGGCGACATGCGCCGGCCTCGGGTTCACTCCATTTTTAATATTGGAAATAGTGTCGGTCTCAGTTCGCTGCTGGCGGGCGACATACCATTAAATGAGTTCAATTCGGCCGTACAAAAGAGTCCGGTGCCGGATCTGTACGTACTAACTGCGGGACCGTTGCCGCCGAATCCCGCAGAGCTGTTGGGCTCGGAACACATGGTCAAGCTGATGGCAGAAGTCACCGGCGCGTTTACGCACGTGGTGGTCGACTCGCCTCCGGTGGCCGCGTTCACGGACGGAGTCCTGATTGCGTCGATGGTTGAGGGAGTGTTGCTGGTGGTCCACGCCGGCAAAAACTCGCGCAAGGTCGTCGGGCGCGCTCGTAAATTGTTACGCGATGTCGGAGCCCGCATGATCGGTGTCGTTATGAACAAGGTCGAGTCAGCGCCGGAAAACTCCTACTACTACTACGGCGGGCACTATTCGCATTATCATCTCGACGAACAATCCGCAGTCGACGATCAGGCGGTGACCGGCACCTGATCTATTAGGATCTTGCGACCTCAAAAATCAAAACTGACGAATCAAACGGAAACATGACAGGTACACTATCAACGTTAGAAAATCTTAGCGTATTAGTCACCGGCGGCACTGGATCTTTCGGCAAGAAGTTTACGGAAATGGTGCTCAACCACTGTAAGCCGAAGAAGCTGATTGTCTTTAGCCGCGACGAGTTGAAACAGCATGAGATGCGGCAGCATTTTCCGGATACCAACGGCTCGCCGATGCGCTACTTCGTCGGTGATGTGCGTGACAAAGAGCGCCTGTATCGCGCGCTCGACGCGGTCGACGTGGTGGTCCATGCGGCGGCTTTAAAGCAGGTCCCCTCCTGTGAATACAATCCGCTCGAAGCCATCAAAACCAACATATTGGGCGCTGCAAATTTGATTGACGCCGCCATCGATCGAAACGTAAAGAAGGTGATCGCACTCAGCACTGATAAGGCGGCGAACCCAATCAACTTGTACGGCGCGACGAAGCTCTGCGCGGACAAGTTGTTCGTTGCCGGCAACAGCTATTCCGGCGCCCACAATACAAAATTCAGCGTGGTCAGATACGGTAATGTGGTTGGCAGTCGCGGTAGCGTTGTTCCTTTCTTTATGGAGATGAAAGAGAAAGGCGTGCTGCCGATTACCGACCCGCGTATGACGCGTTTCTGGCTGACGTTGGACCAGGGGGTCGCGTTTGTCCTGGCTTCGCTGGCGCGAATGGAAGGCGGCGAAATCTTTGTGCCGAAGATTCCAAGTATGAATGTTCTTGATTTGGCGACGGCAATCGCCCCTGAATGCAAAACGTCTATCGTAGGTATCCGACCAGGCGAGAAACTCCATGAGGTGATGGTGCCTGTGGATGATGCTCGCAACACACTGGAATTCGATGATAGCTTTGTAATTCTGCCCACCTTCGTGAATCAGGGAATCGAAAAATATCTTAAGTTCGACGGGGGCAAACCGTGCCCCGATGGTTTTTGTTATTCAAGCGACGAAAATGCCCAGTGGTTGACGGTCGACGACTTAAGAAGAATTCTCGGCCTGGCCGAGAGTGAGAAGAATGCCGTTGCCTGACTTCGTTGAGCGTCATCTACTGCGAACCCAACCTCAACCCGCGAATTGTCAACAGTTCTGAAAAACAAATCTGCTGAGCTCGCACTGCATGGCGGTGAGCCGGTGCGAAAAGAAGTTTTGCCCTACGGTCGGCCGTCCCTGGATCAGAGTGACCTGGAGGCGATAGAGCCGGTTCTTAAGACGGATTGGCTCACCACCGGTCCGAAAGTTTCGGAATTCGAGCGGGCCTTTGCTGATTTCGTTGGCGCGAAAGAAGCCGTCGCGGTCTGTAACGGCACCGCCGCCCTTCATTGTGCTGCAAACGCGCTCGGCATCGGTCCGGGCGATGAAGTAATAGTGCCCGCGATGACTTTCGCCGCCAGCGCGAATTGCGTCGTGTACCAGGGCGGAACGCCAATCTTTGCTGACGTCGATTCGGAAACATTACTCGTCGATCCTGCAGATGTTGAAAGAAAAGTCACGGCCCGCACCAAAGCGCTGGTGGCGGTGGATTACGCGGGACAAGCATGCGACTACGATGCTTTGAGCGACATTGCCCGCTCGCACAACCTGAAAATTGTCGACGATGCTTGTCATGCCGTGGGCGGATTCTACAAAGGCCGGCCCGTGGGGACGCTGGCGGATCTGAATACGTTTTCATTTCATCCGGTGAAACACTTCACCACCGGCGAAGGCGGAATGATAACAACCGATGATGAAGACTACGCGAACCACATGCGTATTTTCAGAAACCACGGCATCACGAGCGATCACCGGCAGAGGTCAGAGCAGGGAAGCTTCTTCTATGAGATGGTGGATCTTGGGTTCAACTACCGGCTGACCGACTTTCAATGCGCATTGGGAATTAACCAGCTACCCAGAGTGCCCGACTTTGTGCAGCGTCGACAGCAAATTGCCGCCCTCTATGATCGCGCCTTCGCGGACATGCCGGCCGTGCGTCCGCTAAGCGTCAGGCCGGATGTATCTCACGCCTACCATCTTTACATGGTGCAGTTCGACATTGATCGTTTGAACGTTGATCGTGCCACGATTTTTTCGGCGTTGCGCGCCGAAGGAATCGGCGTCAACGTTCATTACATTCCCGTTCATCTTCACCCATTTTATCGTCAGCATTACGGTCTTGGTCCCGGTTTATGTCCGGTGGCTGAAGCCGCCTATGAGCGTTTAGTTACCCTGCCGATGTTTCCCGCCATGACTTCGGAGGATGTCGCAAACGTAGTGACGGCCGTGGAAAAGGTCGTCAGCTTTTACGGGGAGAAACCGAACGCGTGAGAATTGCGGTTCTCGGTTGCGGCTCGATCGGTCAAAGACACTTAAAGAACCTCTTGACCTTAGGCTACAGCGATCTGGTTTCTTTTGATCCTTCGTCTTCTGCACGCCAACAAGCTTCAGCTACCGAGATTGACTGTTTGCCTGACCTCGATGCGGTCTGGGCGCGAAACCCGCAAGTAGTATTCGTTACCGCTCCCACTAATTCGCACGTCGAGTTGGCGCTCGAATCCGCGCGCCGCGACTGTCACCTCTTTATAGAAAAGCCGCTCTCCCATTCATTGTTAAATCTGGACCTGTTGTGTGACGAGGTCGCGAGACGATCGCTCATTACCATGATTGGGTGCAACATGCGATTTCACCCGGGCCCCGCGACGGTTCACGAATTGATCGAAGGGAACAGAATCGGTGACCTTGTCGCCATGCGAATTGAAACCGGCTCGTACCTGCCAGGTTGGCGGAAGGGCCAGGATTATGCGCGAAGTTACAGCGCCTCGGCGGAATGGGGCGGCGCCATTCTCGATTGCATTCACGAGATCGATCTGGCTCTATGGTATGGAGGCCCAGCGAAACTGGAAGCGGCCAGATGGACCATGGCGAACTCCATCGGTCTCAATACGGACGGGCTCGCCGAGCTGATTCTGCGTCATGAAAACGGCGTCCTGACGAACGTTCATCTGAACTTTATTCAACGTGACTACCGACGTGCGTGCCAGGTTATCGGCACAAGAGGAACAATTTACTGGGATTTCGGCAAAGGTTGCGTCGATCTTTATGACGAACAAGGTCTGCTCACCGATAGCTTCCCGCAGCAATCCAGTTGGTCAATGAATGAAATGTACCTTGATGAATTATCGTACTTTATGAAATGCGTGGAATCGAACTCGTTAACTTCAAATGCTATCGCAGAAGCGATAGCAACCTTGAAGATCGCGGTCGATGCGAGGAGTCCCATTAATCGAGCGGCATGAACATAGTCGCTATCATTCAGGCCAGAATGGCGTCGACGCGATTGCCGGGAAAAGTTCTCGCCAAACTTGGTGACCGGCCGTTACTGGCTCAGGTCGTGAACCGCGCCTCGCGAGCGCGGCTGCTGAATACGATTCTGGTCGCGACCTCAACCTCGCAGTCAGACGACGCAATTAAAGACTTTTGCGAAGCCGGCGCCGTCAGATTGTTTCGCGGCAGCGAACAGGATGTGCTGGACAGGTATTATCAAGCTGCGAAGTTTGTTCAGGCCGATGTAGTCGTGCGACTGACCGCAGATTGTCCATTGCTGGATCCTGCAGTAATAGACAAGGTGGTGGAAGTATTCACGCGCGGCGATTTTGACTATGTTGCCAACGTTCTCGTTTGCACATACCCTGACGGTCTGGATACGGAAGTGTTTTCGTTCCCGGTGCTGGAGCGGGCCTGGCGGGAAGCGCAACTCAGCTCTGAACGCGAACATGTCACTCCGTACATGCGCAACCATCCGGATCTCTTTCGCCTGAAAAACGTCACGCACAGCGAAGATTTGTCATCGCTGCGATGGACGGTCGATGAACCGCGGGATTTGGAATTTGCGCGCGCGATTTATGCGCGCTTCGGTGAGCAGCGGTTTGATATGAATGATGTTTTGAAATTGCTACGTGACCAGCCAGACTTAGCCGAGCTTAATTCCGGCATTGCTCGCAACGAAGGCTATTCAAAATCTCTGCAAGAAGACGCAGTCGTGAGGCATTTGGAGGCATGATGAAAAACGCGGGCCAGCATCTATACAAGAAAGCCAAGGCCAAAATTCCCGGCGGTACTCAATTGTTAAGCAAGCGGCCCGAAATGTTTCTGCCTGAACAGTGGCCTAGTTACTTCAGCAAGGCGTCGGGGGTCGAAGTCTGGGATGTCGGCGGTAACAAGTATTTGGACATGTCTTACAACGGCATCGGTTCCTGCGTTTTGGGCGCCGCCGACCCGGATGTGGACGCAGCGGTCAGGGCGGCCATCGATGCGGGTACCATGTCCACGTTGAATTGTCCTGAGGAAGTTGAGTTGGCTGATCTGCTCTGCGAGTTGCATCCGTGGGCCGATATGGTCCGTTATGGACGTTGTGGTGGTGAGGCAATGGCGATCGCAGTTCGGATTGCGCGGGCACGCACCGGCCGCGAACTCGTGGCGTTCTGTGGTTACCACGGATGGCATGACTGGTACTTAGCGGCGAACCTCTCAGATGACGCGGCGCTGGATGGTCACTTGTTGCCGGGTCTTGAGCCGGCCGGAGTACCGCGAAGTCTCAAGGGAACCAGTCTACCGTTTCGCTACAATCAGATCGATGAACTCAAAAACATCGTTGCGAAACACGGCGACGAGCTGGCTGCGATCGTGATGGAGCCGATCCGGGAACACGAGCCGCAAAATAATTTTCTTGAGCAGGTCCGTGAGCTCGCGGACGAAACGGGGGCCGTCTTCATTCTGGATGAAGTGACTTCCGGGTTCCGCATGAATTCCGGTGGCGCACATCTGCTCTACGATTTGACGCCGGACATTGCGGTGTTTGCGAAGGCCATCGGAAATGGTTATCCAATGGCAGCCATCATCGGTTGCGGCGATGTCATGGAAGCGGCGCAAAAGAGTTTTATTAGCAGCACCTACTGGACCGAGCGCATCGGACCGACTGCGGCGCTGGCGACAATTCGAAAACACCAGCGGTGCGATGTTGGAACTCATCTGGTGAAGATGGGTCGGGCTGTGAAGCGTGGTTGGCAGGACGCGGCCGGAGAGGTTGGGTTGGATGTGCACGTAGGCGGACTCGACCCACTGGCGCACTTCGCCATTCAGGTCGAAGACGCGCAGGCTGCCCATTCGCTCTTTACGCAGTGCATGCTGGATAGAGGGTTTCTGGCGTCCAAATCTTTCTATGCGACCTTCGCCCACAACGACGAGAACGTGAGCGCCTATCTGGAAGCGGCCGCAGAAGTCTTTTCTATTATTGCTGAGGCCAGCCGTGATAAATCGCTCGTTTCACAATTGCGAGGCCCGGTCGCCCACAGCGGATTTCACCGGCTGACATGAAACCGTTACTTATCCGCGCTGACGCCGGAGCCCGAATTGGCAATGGGCATTTTATGCGGTGCCTGGCGCTGGCTGAAAGCTGGCGCGCAGGTGGTGCTGACGCTACTTTCCTTGGTCAATGCGAAAACCAGGCTTTGCGCGAACGAGCGACATCAAGTGGAATCGGATTTATATCACTCGCCAGCGTCCATCCGGACCGGGACGATCTGAAACAGACCTTTGCCGTGGCCGAGCAAATGACGCGAGGTACGGCCGCGAAACTAAAACCATGGGTAGTGCTGGACGGATATCACTTCGACACTGGTTATCAACAAGCAGTCAGGGCAGCCGGGTACAGTTCAGTGGTTGTCGATGACATCAACGATCGGCAAACCTACCATGCGGACATTCTGCTTAATCAAAACCTTGGCGGGGAACAGTTGCCCTATAGCTGTGACGGGGACACCGAACTTCTGCTTGGACCACGCTATCTTTTGTTGCGGCACGAATTTCTCGCCTGGAAAAAGTGGGTACGCTCAATTCCGAGAATCGCCCGCAGGGTTTTGCTGACCATGGGTGGCGCGGATCCCGACAACGTTACGAAACTCGTTCTCGACTCTCTCCGATACGCAGCTGTCGACAATCTCGAAGTGACCGTAGTGATCGGCGCGAATAATCCGCATTACGACGAATTGAATTCCATGGTCACATCGTTGAACGGAACTACGACTAACGTGCGCCTGATCCACAACGCGGCGAACATGCCTGAGTTGATGAGTGAGGCGGACATCGCCGTCAGCAACGCGGGCAGCACCTGT
>DATANL010000683.1:0-9029 GCA_036266295.1 Pyrinomonadaceae bacterium
AGCAGTTTCGGAATTCCGAGTGACACGGCCACGCCCAGCAGAATACCGAACAACCCACCCGTCAGACTGAGCACGACCGATTCGATCAGGAACTGACTGCGGACGGCGGACGAACGCGCGCCGATCGCCATGCGAATGCCAATTTCACGCGTGCGCTCGGTTACCGACACCAGCATGATGTTCATGATGCCGATGCCGCCGACGAGCAGTGAAACTCCGGCGATGCACGCCAGCAGCATGGTCATCGTGTTGTTGGTTTCACTCGCGGCTTGCGCGATGTCCGACATGTTGCGCACCGTGAAATCGTCGGGCTCGTTCGGACCCAGCTTGTGTCGCTGTCGCAGCAGTTCGCTGATTTGTTGTTGCGCCGTGTAGGTTGCGTCGGGCGATACGGCTGAGACGTAGGCGATCTGTAAACGCGGACTGCCGAGAATTTTCTTTTGGACCGTGGTGTATGGGGTGAAGGCGATGTCATCCTGATCGCGGCCCTGTGGATCTTGTCCTTTGCGGGCCATCACTCCGACAACGCGGAACGGCAGATTCTGCACACGAATGGTTTGACCAACCGGATCGGCGCCGGCAAACATGTTGTCGGCAATCGTCTGGCCCACGACCAGCACGCGCGCGGCCGTGCGCACATCACCTTCAGTAAAAAATGAACCGCTTTGGATCGTCCACTTGCGCACTTCCGGATATTCTTCGCTGACACCCTGGATCGAAGTGTTCCAGTTCATGTTGCCCGCGACCAGTTGACCGCGAGCGTTGACCGTGGGCGTGACCATCGAAACCGTCGGCACTTCGCGTTTGATGGCTTCGAGATCGTCGACGGTCAGGGTGTTCGTGCCCGTGTCGCCGGTGCCGCTGCGAACGCCGCCGACGTTCTGCGCGCCCGCCGTTACGAAAAGCAGGTTCGTGCCGATGCTGTCGATCTGCGCCTGCACCGTCGCCTGCGCGCCCTGGCCAATGCTGACCATCGCGACGACGGCGGACACGCCGATAATGATGCCGAGCATCGTGAGCGCCGCGCGCATCTTGTTGCGCTGCAATGCGCGAAAGGCTACTCGAATGATGTTTAAGAGATCCATGGTTACTTCTTTTCTCCCTCTCCCTCTGGGAGAGGGGTGGGGTGAGGGTCTACTGCGCGTACTGCGCCCTCACCCTAACCCTCTCCCAGAGGGAGAAGGAACTACTCTTCATCCTCATCCTCTTCAATCGCCGGCAGGTTCTTTATTTCCTCTGCCGCGTCGCGTTGATCTTCAACCTGAAAATCTTTCTTGATTTTCCCGTCTTTAAAAACGATCACGCGTTGCGCGTACTGCGCGATATCGGGCTCGTGCGTTACCAGCACCAGCGTGATGCCACGTTCGCGATTCAAGCGCTGGAAAATTTCCATCACTTCGACCGAGGTGCGCGAGTCCAGATTGCCCGTCGGTTCGTCCGCCAGAATCAAAGCCGGATCGTTCACCAACGCTCGAGCGACAGCGACGCGCTGTTGCTGACCGCCGGACAACTGGTTCGGATGGTTCTTTTCGCGACCAGCGAGACCGACCGCCGCGAGACTTGCCATCGCGCGCTGATGACGCTGGGCGCTGCTGACGCCGGCATACAACATCGGTAGTTCAACGTTCTCGAGCGCGGACGTGCGTGACAGCAGATTAAATCCCTGGAACACAAAACCGATCTTCCGCGAACGAATATCGGCGCGCTCGTCCTTGGACATCTCAGAAACATCCTGACCGTCGAGAATGTAACTACCCTTCGTCGGTCGATCGAGACATCCGAGGATGTTCATCGTCGTCGACTTACCCGAACCCGAGGCGCCCATGATCGCAACGAACTCGCCTTCGCGAATCGTCAGCGAAGCGCCGCGCAGCGCATGCACTTGCACATCACCCATGGTGTAGGTCTTGTGAATGTGGTCGAGCTGAATCACCGGTCGAGATTCGGGCATCTCGATAGCACCGATGACGGCCGGGTTAACATTCGTGATTTCTTGAATTGCTTGCATGATTGTTTCGCTTACCAGGTTCGTTTAGAGCTGAGCCCTCCCTTACGGTCGGGCTACTGCCCCGTTATTGCTCCGTCAAATAACTTACCGACCTCGACCGCCGCCCGGAGCGCCACCGGTTCGTGGCGCACCGCCGAATCCCGGCGCTGCCGTCTGGTTAGAATTCGATTTCGCGGCGCTGCTCGACAGAGTCTGGCCGGTGATAACCATCTCGCCTTCGACGAGATTGCCTTCGACGATTTCAGTCGACGCACCGTCCGTGAGACCAATCTTGACCCGCCGGCGTTGCGGCTGACCGTCCTGGCCCATCACCCAGATAGCGCGCGTCTGTCCGGCGAGCACTGGATCGGTAGGTCGCGCGAATTGCACTTCACCACCGTTGCCGTTCTTGCCTGAGCCGTCGGCCGCACCGTTCGCGGCTTGCTGACGACGACCTTGCGAGTTGCCGTTCCCGCCACCAGTTCGTTGGTTGGCGTCCTGTGGCGTGAACCGGAGCGCCGCGTTCGCGACTTTCAAAACGTTGTTGCGCTCATCGATGGTGACCGTCAGGTTTGCGGTCATGCCGGGCTTCAACTTTTGCTCGGGATTGTCTACATCGATCACGACGTTATAGGTGACGACGTTCTGCACGTTCTGCGGATTCAAACGCATCTGTTCGATCTTGCCGTCGAAATCTTTTCCGGGAAACGCGTCGACTGTGAATTTCACCGACTTGGCATTCTCAACCAAACCGATGTCGGCCTGATCGATGTTCGCGATGACCTGCATCTTCGTCAGGTCGTTCGCAATCGTGAACAGCGTCGGCGCCGACAAACTTGCGGCCACCGTCTGTCCCACGTTGACGTCGCGCGAGACGACCACGCCATCGATCGGCGAAGTGATCGTCGTGTGCGCGAGATTGACTTCGGCGAGCTGCAAAGCTGCCGCGGCCTGTTGCACCTGGGCTTCGGCTGCCTGGACCTGCGCCTGCGATTGTCCGACCTGCGCTTGCGACTGCTGGACCTGCGCTTGCGACTGAGCGATGCCGGAAGTCGCTGACGCCTGCTGACTCAACTGCGCCTGATTTAGTTGGGCGACGCCCTGTTGATACCTCGCCTGCGCCGTGCGATAAGCCGTCTGGGCCGTTTCGAGATCGCGCTGGGCGATCACGCCGCCCTTAACCAAGGCTTCCTGCTGTTTGAGCAAACTCAACGCGTCGTCCTGCTGGGCTTTCAACACAGCGAGATTCGCCTGGGCCGCAGCCACACCGGCTTGATTATTTTGCGCTGTGGACGAAGCGGCTTGTGCGCGAGCCTGGGCATCGCTGACGCCGGCGCGTGAATTCGTCACGCCCGCCTTTGATTGCTGCAGGCTGGCTTGCGCCTGTTGCAGGTTCGCCCGCGCTTGTTCGACCTGGGCCTTTGAAACTGATGGATCGAGTTGGGCGACGACCTGGCCCTTCTTAACGACCGAGTTGTAATCAGCGTAGAGCGCCGAGATTGTTCCCGACGCCTGGCTGCCAACCTGGACCGTCGTCACGGCCTGCAACGTTCCCGTCGCAGTGACCGTGTTGCGCAGGTTGCCGCGTTCGACTTTCGCCGTTAGATACTGCGCGTCGGTCGCGTTCCCGCCCCAGAAATAAAAACCGGCCGCTGCCAATAGCGCGACGGCCAAGCCGCCCATTATTAAATGCTTCTTTTTGGTGAGCATTTTACGACCGGCTGATTTGACCCAGCCAGTTGCTCGGGCCGTATCGATTCCGGTTGTGACCGGCGCTTTTCCAACAAATTCAGTTGCCATGGGTTCTTCCTGTGATTCAATAAAATGCGCCGGAAAATCGTGAAATACCGGCGCTCAATCAGCTAGACACCGCGAATGTGGATCTCGTTACAAAGGGCCGGCATTGATCCAGTCAGTACACCTGCGTTAGCGGGTGGGTCACGACCTCCGCAGCAGCATCTTTGACCCACCCGCTAACGCAGGTGGTACTGACGGTAACCGATGCACCCTTTCCGGTGTCTGGCCCATTGAGAGGCTCCAGGCCTCACATCTAGAACAAGGAGTTAAGGGAATGAAAAAACCAGGTAAGTTTAAGTTGCTGGCAATAGCCTCTCTCTCAGCTGTTGTCCTGACAGTGGGTTCCCTCGCGGTCGCGCAATCGGTGAAGACCGGTCGGGGCGACGGCCAAGGGGGCCAGGGGGGCCAGGGACGTCGTGGCGCGTGGCATGGCAAAGGCATGAAGCGTGGTGGCTTCGGCGGAGATCGGCTCTTTGCTCGTCTGAACTTAACGGACGATCAGAAAGCGAAAATCAAACAAAGCCGCCAGAGCTTTATGGAAAGCAACAAAGCGCTCTTCGATCAATTGAAGACGAAGCGGAAAGAGTTGCGCCAGGCGAGTGAAGGCGGTACGTTCAACGAAGCGCTGGCTACTCAGAAGTTGACCGAGATGGCGGGCCTCCAGGCCAAGCTGATGGGCGCGAGAATTCAACTCCGTCAGCAGATGCTGTCCGTGTTGACGCCTGAGCAGAAGACCCAGCTCGATCAGTTGAAAGCGCAGTTCAAAGCCAATCACGGGCAGCGCCGTGGTCAGGGTGGACGGCGTGGAGACGACTAGTCCCCCAACCGAAGTGGCGGATCGATCCCCAGCGATCCGCCTACTTACGATTGAGGAGCGCTTCTGTCGAACGGTTACGAACAAGCCCCGGAACTCGAACTGGCGCGCCAGGCACGCGCGGAAGATGAAGGTGCGTTCGCCGAGATTGTCAGACGATTCAGCCCGAGGGTTTTTCATGTGGCCCACAGGTTCTTTCGCGATCGCAGCCAGGCTGAAGAAGCCGCGCAGGAGACTTTCTTGAAAGCCTTCGCGCAATTAAAAAGCTTCGAAGGCCGCGGATCGATGGAAGGATGGCTGACGCGCATTGCCACGAATACCTGTTTGAACATGCTGCGCAGCGCGAAGCGACGACCCGAGGTGGTCAACGCCGATTTGAGCGACGATGAAACGGAATTCCTGGAGACGGTGTCTAGCCCTGTGGGAGCTGAGACGCTGAATGCGGAACAGAAGGTGATTGCCGTTGATCTCGCGGAACGATTATTGGAAACGCTGTCGCCGGAAGATCGTCTGGCGCTGACTATGATTGACGGCGAAGGAGCTTCAGTGAACGAAGTGGCCGAAGTTACCGGCTGGTCAGAATCGAAAGTTAAGGTGCGTGCGTTTCGCGCGCGCAAAAAAGCGCGAGAGGCGCTGGCAAAACTATTACGTTAATGGAGCGCGGGCATCCGTGCCCGCCAAGCGTGCGCAGCACGCTCCGATTGTAAATGAGTGGCCAGCTTGGTTTTTAGTAATGATAATGAGCGCGCGGCGCGCGCTTGCGGGCGAGGATGTCCGCGCTCCGATTAGGTGCAACATGAATCACATTACCGACATTCTCGATAACACGCCGTTTGCGGATTTAGCGCCGGGCGAGTTGAGCACGATTCGCGAGCACGCTGCGATTTGTGTCGATTGCGAGCAGGCGTTTGCAGCCGCCCGTCTTTCTTCACTGCTTCTGCAAGAGCGCGTGAGTCAGGCGGCGCAGGATGCCGCGAGCGCGAACCCGTTTTTTCAAACGCGCGTGATGGCTGCATGGCGCGAACAGCAAGCCGGCAGCGCGTGGAGTCTCGGCCGCTTGTGGAACGCCACCGGCGCGCTGGTCGCTTCAATGGCCGCCACCACCGCCGCACTCGCGGTGTTGATGTTTGTCGCGCCCGCCCCCAATACCTCAGACCAGCAGACGGCCGCGCTCGCGCCCTATTCGGCAGAGTCAGTCGTGCTGGGCGCGGACCGCGACGACAACCAATTGACGAACGATCAAGTCATCAGCGCCATCTACGACGATGATGACGAGGGCAAATAGATGGACACGGTTTCACGAAATAAATGGCAGGTTCGCGGCGTCGCGATCTTGATCTTCGTGCTGGGTTTTGCTGCCGGAATGCTGGCTCTCGGATCGTATCGGGCGTGGGCCCGCCGCACTGCCGCGCCGGGTGATCGCTTCAATCAAATGGCGACGCGGCTGCAATTGAATGATGACCAAAAGACGAAGGTCCAACAGATATTCGGCGACACGCGTCAGCAGTTGCAGAGCCTGCGCAAGGAATCGGAACCACGCGTCAACGAAATCAGACAAGCCACGGATCAGAAATTACAGCAGGTGCTGACTCCAGTTCAGTGGAACCAGTTTCAGCAGCTGCGCAGTGAGACAAGATCGAGACGCGGGCCCGGTTCGCAGAACCGTTAGGATTACGTGTCAGAAGCCCGACCGTGAGTGAGGGCGAACTCGGAAAGCAAATTAGCCGCGGATTTCGAAGTCCGCGGCTAGTTCACTTTCCCAGTTGCCCTCCCTCACGGTCGGGCTTCTGACACGTTACAACGCGGCGGCGCCGGAAACGATTTCGATGATTTCGCGAGTAATGGCGGCCTGACGCGCGCGGTTGAGATTGAGCGTCAAAGTGGAAATCAATTCGCCGGCATTCTTTGACGCCGCATCCATCGCCGTCATGCGAGCGCCCTGCTCCGAGGCAATCGATTCCAGCAACGCCCGAAAGATTTGAGTTTCAATTAGTCGCGGCAACAGGCGGGTGAATACTTCGGCCGGCGGCTGTTCGTAAATGTAGTCAATCCCCTCAGCCTGAGGCGCGCCACTCTCATCGTTGCGGGTCTGCGAAATCGGCAAGAGTTGCTCAACGACAATTCGTTGAGTCAGCACGGTCTTGAATTCAGCAAAGATGATAAAGACCTTGTCGATCTCTTCGGTGCCGGTGAATCGCTTGATGATGTCGTCGGCGACTTCGAGGGCTTCGGAAAATTCGACGCGGCCTTTGCCGGTGAGCCCGATGTATTCCCCGGTCACGTTGGCGCGGCGGCGAAAGAAGTCGCGGCCTTTGCGGCCGACGGCGAGGAACTCGATCTGTTTGCCGGGGTTCTCTCTGACGAAAACCTGCGCGGCCTTGATCAGGTTCGCATTGAATGCGCCGCACAGTCCTTTGTCGGCGGTGATCAAAACTACGAGATAGCGTTCGTCACTGCGCTGATCCAACAGCGGATGTTGAAAATCTTCGGTCGTTTGCGAAGCGAGGTCGGCCAGCACTTCCGACATCTTTTGAGCAAAGGGGCGCGCGTTGATGACGCGTTCCTGGGCGCGGCGCAGCTTCGAAGCCGACACCATCTTCATCGCCTTGGTGATCTGCTGCGTGTTCTTGACCGACTTAATGCGCCGGCGAATGTCTAAAAGATTGGCCATCTAAACGTAGCACAGACTTCAGTCTGTGAGTTCATTTGCCCCTGGACGACACAGACTGAAGTCTATGCCACCTGAGTTAAGCAGCGGCGGCTTGTGATCGCTCCGCCCAAACTTCCTTGAAATCCTTCAGCGACTGATTCAAATCCTTTTCGATGTCATCAGTCACAGCTTTCTTATCACGCAAGGCCTGCAGCACCGCGGGATGCGAGTTCTCGATGAATCGCAACAACTCAGCTTCAAACGTGCGCACGTCCGCGACCGGCACATCATCGGTGTAGCCGTTGTTCGCGGCCCAGATGATCAGCACCTGCTTCTCGACGTCCACGGGCTGATATTGCGGCTGCTTCAGAATTTCCGTCAGCCGTTCGCCGAGCGCCAACTGCGCCTGCGTCGCTTTATCCAGGTCCGAGCCGAACTGCGCGAACGCTGCCAGCGCGCGATACTGCGCCAGAGACAGACGCAAACCACCGGCGACTTGCTTCATCGCTTTAATCTGCGCAGAGCCGCCGACGCGCGAGACTGAGTTGCCGACGTCGATCGCGGGACGAATACCGGCGTTGAATAAATCAGATTCCAAAAATATCTGGCCGTCGGTAATCGAGATTACGTTCGTCGGGATGTATGCCGAAATGTCGCCGGCCTGGGTTTCGATCACCGGCAGACTGGTGAGCGACCCGCCGCCTTTGGCGTCAGACAACTTGGCCGCGCGCTCGAGCAGACGCGAGTGGAGATAGAAAACGTCTCCGGGGAAAGCTTCGCGGCCCGGCGGGCGACGCAGCAGCAGCGAAATTTCGCGATAGGCCGCGGCCTGCTTTGAAAGATCGTCGTAAATCGTCAGCGCGTGCTGTCCGCGATCGCGAAAGTATTCGCCCATGGCCGCGCCTGAGTAGGGCGCCAGGTACTGCATGGCCGCCGGATCCGAGGCGGTCGCCTTGACGACGATCGTGTAATCCATCGCCCCGAAATCCTGCAACGTCTTCACGACCTGCGCGACCGTCGAAGCCTTCTGTCCGATCGCGACGTAGATACAAATCACGTCTTTGCCGCGTTGATTGATGATCGTGTCGACGGCAATCGCGGTTTTTCCGGTTTGACGATCGCCGATGATCAATTCGCGCTGGCCGCGACCGATCGGCACCATTGAATCGATGGCCTTCAAGCCGGTCTGCAATGCCTCGCGCACGGGTTGACGATCGACCACGCCGGGAGCGATGCGCTCGACCGCGTTGTATTCATCCGTGATGATCGGCCCACGTTCGTCGACGGGATTTCCCAGCGCATCAACCACGCGGCCCACCAGCGTCTGGCCCACCGGCACCTGCATGACGCGTCCGGTACGTTTGACCACATCGCCTTCTTTGATTTTTTGAAAATCGCCGAAGAGCACCACGCCGACCTTGTCTTCTTCGAGGTTCAGCGCCAGACCGCGCACTTCATGCGGAAAGTCGAGCAGTTCGCCGGCCATCACTTTTTCCAGACCGTGAACTTCGGCAATGCCGTCGCCGACTTTTATGACTGAGCCGACTTCCGCGACCGTCACGCCGGCTTCGAAGTTCTGAATCTGCGCGCGAATGATTTCGTTGATTTCGTTTGCTTTAATAGGCTCCATAATTTCTCTTCCCCGAATGGAATTCAGGAATCAGGAGAGAGAAGTCAGAAGAAATTTGTTTATTCGGTCTTCTGACACCTGA
Organism: Pyrinomonadaceae bacterium; assembly: GCA_036266295.1. Classification (GTDB taxonomy): domain Bacteria; phylum Acidobacteriota; class Blastocatellia; order Pyrinomonadales; family Pyrinomonadaceae; genus UBA11740. The sequence goes on from DATANL010000683.1 coordinate 8,961, forward strand.
CTTCTGTCTCCTTCGATCATTTCTCAGCCGTCATGCGCTGTTTCATCAGCTGCAACTGGTTCCGCACCG
>DATANL010000684.1:0-1953 GCA_036266295.1 Pyrinomonadaceae bacterium
CAACTACCGCGAGCTGCGCGCAGAACTGGAAACGAAGGGCCACGCTTTTCGGACGCAAACGGACATCGAAGTTTTGTTGACCGCGTGGCAGGAGTGGGGCGAGGCCTCGCTCAAGCGCCTGAACGGAATGTTCGCGTTCGCGCTTTGGGATGAAAAAGAGCGCGCGCTGTTTCTAGTGCGCGATCATGTCGGCATCAAGCCGCTGTACTACGCGTGTCAGAAACCCGACCGTCAGGGAGGGCAAGTCGCGCTAACGTTTGCCTCAGAGGTCAAATCGATCCTCGCCAGCGGATTGATCAAAGCTGAACTGGACCATGAATCACTTCATCAATTCCTGACCTTTCTCTGGGTCCCCGATCCGAATACGTTGTTTCGTGGCATCAAGACCGTGCCGCCGGGTCACCTCGTGCAGTGGCGCGAAGGCGAATTGACGACCCGGCAATGGTGGGACGTTTCGTTTGACGAGATCGAGCACGGGCGCAGCGAGCAATGGTGGCAGGAACGTACGCTCGAGACACTCGATCGAGTAGTGCACCTGGAAATGGTGGCCGACGTGCCGCTCGGCTCATTTCTCTCCGGCGGGATCGACTCATCTGCGATCGTCGCCATGATGAACCATCACAGCGACGGCCGGCGAATCGAGACCTACACCATCGGCATGGAGGCTGAGGACCTGCGATACGACATCATCCCCGACGATGTCGAGTGGGCGCGCCGGGTGAATCAGCAACTCGACACCGACTATCACGAGATCATGCTCAAACCCGACGTTGCCGAGTTGCTGCCGAAGTTGGTCTATCACATGGACGAGCCGGCGATCGACATGGCAATTCCCAGTTACCTGGTTTCGCGGGCAGCGCGCGAGACCTTGCGCGTGATGCTTTCCGGCATGGGCGGTGACGAAGTGTTCGCCGGTTATCCGCGTCAAGTCGCGATGAAGCTGGCGGGCGCGTTTGATCCAGTGCCGCAGTTACTGCGACGACCGGTAATGCGCGTAATCGAATTCGCCTTGCCGGGCGGCAGGCCGGGAAAGTTCACCGCGCCTTTGCGGAACGCGAAGAAGTTCGCGCGCAGCGCTTCAATGGATTTCGAAAACCGCTATCTGGGATTTCAAACTTACTTCACCGATGCGGCCAAGCAACGACTCTACGCCGCTGAATTACGTGACGAGACGCGCGGACTCGATGCTTATGCAGCGCACCGACGGTACTTTGCGCGCGCGCACGAAGCGGCGCCGATCAATCAACTGCTGTATGTGGATATGAAGACATTTCTGCCGTGCTTGAATTTGATGACCACTGATAAGACATCGATGGCGGCGAACCTGGAAGTGCGGGTGCCGTTTCTGAATCGAGAGATGATCGAGTTTGCGGCGCGAATGCCGCCGGACTTGAAGCTGAAAGGTCTCAAGCGCAAGTACATTCTGAAGAAAGCGGCCGAGAAGCTGCTGCCGCATGACGTGGTGTGGCGAAAGAAGGCGGGCTTCGGCGCGCCGATCCGTTCGTGGTTGCGCGGTGCGCTGCGTCCAATGGTCGACGACCTGTTAAGCGAAGAAACCATCAAGCGCCGCGGCCTGTTTCGTCCTGAGGAGGTGCGGCGGATTATCGATAGGAATATTTCGGGCCGGGAAGATTACAACCTGCAGGTCTTTCAATTATTAAATTTGGAGTTGTGGCTACGGGCGTTCATTGATTGAATTAACCCTCGAACAGACGGGTTAATAGTTCGTCACGGTTCAAATCGAAATGTTGGGCCACGTCCAGAATCCCCGCTAACGTGCCAATTCGCAGCGGGTCATGATTTGGAATCGTAATGTGATGCTCTCCTTGCTGAGGGGTAGTCAGTCTCATGTGACTTCCTGTTTGGCGCGTAATTTCATAGCCGAGTGACTTGAGGTGTCTTGCCAATCCCTCGCCGGAGATGTCTCGTGGCAATCTCATGCTGCGATAACTT
>DATANL010000685.1:0-3857 GCA_036266295.1 Pyrinomonadaceae bacterium
CACGCGATAACAAAACTATCGACACGAGCGTTGCTTATCGCTGGTCCGATCCGGGCGATCCGCGCCGCTCAATCGCCGTGTTCTTTTACGACGGGCAAACATCGCGGGCCATCGCGTTCGAGAAGCTGCTCAGATCCAGCCAGGAACTGGTCGGCGCGTTTGTTCGCTCGGCCGGTGATCGACCGATGATCAATATCGCGACTGATGGCGAGACTTACGGCCATCATTTCAAGTTTGGCGATCTCTGCGTGGCCCATGCGCTGACGCAAGAGGCGCCCGCGCGCGGATTCGAGGTCACCAACTATGGCGAGCATCTCGATCGTCACCCGCCCGTCAGTGAAGTTGAAATCAACAACGGGCCCGACGGCGAAGGCACTTCCTGGAGTTGCGTGCACGGCGTCGGCCGCTGGATTCGTAATTGCGGCTGTCATACCGGCGGCGAGCCGGGTTGGAACCAGCAATGGCGCAGGCCTTTGCGCGCGGCGCTCGACTTTCTGCGTGACGAGAACGTGGCGCCTTTTGAAGCGACGCGAAACGAATTATTCACTTTTCCCTGGGTCGCCAGAGATGAAAGCATTGCGCTGATTCTCGATTCAGTTGCGTCGCGCGAAGAATTTTTGTTGGCCCAGGCCGGGCGCTGGCTCTCGGCAAACGATCAGACACGCGCGCTCAGGTATCTCGAGCTGCAACGCATGCTGCTGTTGATGTACACCAGCTGCGGTTGGTTCTTCAACGACCTTTCAGGAATTGAAACGATCCAGATTCTGAAGTACGCGGCGCGCGCGATCGATTTAATGAATCAACTCGGCCTGCCACAGGTTCGTGAACGTTTTCTGGAAATATTGGGTGAGGCGAAAAGCAATCGGGCTGAGTTGGGGACGGGCGCAGACATTTATCGCGAACTGGTTGAGCCGCTAAATCCGAATTACCAAAGCAGCAGCAAACTGGAACTGACGTCAGCTGAACCGTAGCGATTATGAGCACGCGCAAGCGAACCGGGGCCAGCAACCCGACCGTGAAGGACGACTCGGAAGGCGTTCGCAAAAACGCGTCGCTGCCCCGCGCCGTTAAAAAGCCCCGCGCTCTTAAAGGTCCTCGAGGGGTCAAAGATCAAAGCTCCGCGATGTCATTCTCACCTACGCTCGGCGATCTGGACCTTCATCTCTTCGGCGAAGGCAAACACGAACGCATCTACGAAAAACTTGGCGCGCACGCGATCGCCCACGAAGGCAAGCGCGGCGTGTCGTTCGCAGTGTGGGCGCCGAACGCACATGGCGTGAGCGTGGTGGGAAATTTCAATTCGTGGGAGAGCGATAAGCATCGTATGCGCCGGCTCGGCGATTCGGGTGTTTGGGAGTTATTCATTCCCGGCCTGAAGACCGGCGAATTGTATAAGTACGCGATCGATTCGCGCATGGGCGAAATCTTCAAAGCCGATCCGTTCGCGTTCATGATGCAAGTGCCGCCCGACACTTCGTCGATCGTTTACAAATCAAGTTACAAGTTTAGCGACCGCGAGTGGATGAAGAACCGCGCCAACCGCCAGGCCTGGCGCGAGCCGCTTTCGATTTACGAAGTTCATCTCGGATCGTGGCGGCGTGTCGCCGAGGAAGACAATCGGCCGCTGACCTACCGCGAGATTGCGCCGCAGCTCGCTCGGTACGCGGTTGAAAATGGATTTACGCATATCGAATTTCTGCCTTTGAAGGAGCACCCGTACGGCCCTTCCTGGGGATATCAGGTCAGCGCTTATTACGCTCCTTCGGCCCGTTACGGCATGCCGGACGATCTTCGTTTTCTTGTCGATCATCTCCATCAAAACGGCATCGGCGTGATCATGGACTGGGTGCCCGCGCATTTTCCGAAAGATGCGTTTGCTCTCGCACGCTTCGACGGCACGGCGCTCTACGAACATGAAGACCCGCGCAAGGGCGAACATCCGGACTGGGGCACGTACATCTTTAATTACAGCCGCACCGAAGTCCGAAATTTTCTGATCGCGAACGCGCTCTATTGGCTCCGCGAGTTTCATCTCGACGGCCTGCGCGTCGATGCGGTCGCATCAATGCTCTATCTCGACTACAGCCGCAAAGAAGGTGAGTGGATTCCGAACGAGTTTGGTGGCCGCGAAAACCTGGACGCGATTTCGTTACTGAAAGAATTGAACGAAGCGACGCATCGTGAATGTCCCGGCACGTTAATGATCGCCGAAGAGTCAACCGCCTGGCCGCAAGTCAGTCATCCCGTTTACACCGGCGGTCTCGGTTTTGATTTCAAATGGAACATGGGGTGGATGCACGACACGCTGAAGTATTTTCAAACCGATCCGCTGTTCCGCGGCGGCAATCACCACGCGCTGACTTTTGGTTTGCTGTATGCCTGGAGCGAGAACTTCATCCTGCCCTTTTCACACGACGAAGTTGTTCACATGAAAGGCGCACTGCTGAACAAGATGCCGGGCGATGAATGGCAAAAGTTCGCCACCCTGCGCGCCCTCTACGGTTACATGTGGGCGCATCCGGGCAAGAAACTTCTGTTCATGGGCGGCGAGTTCGGGCAGTGGCGCGAATGGAATGAAACGGAAAGCCTGGACTGGCATCTTTTGCAAACGCCCGTGCATAAGGGCGTGCTGAAACTAATTAAGAATCTGAGCAGACTTTATGCGAAGCATGCGGCGCTGTGGGAAGCGGACTCGGACGCCAGCGGCTTTAGTTGGATCGAAGTCGATAACGCGTCGCAAAACGTCATCTCTTTTCGCCGCATCGCGCCGTCAACCGGCAACGAAATTATTTTCGTCGGCAATTTTTCACCGCTGGTGCGTGAAGGCTACCGCGTGGGCCTGCCGCGTAAGGGAACTTACAAACAGATTCTGAATACGGACCATGAGAAGTATTGCGGTGGCGGTTTTGGCGTGGTGCGCAGTATCAAAGCCGAACCGTTTCCCTGGCACGGATTGGATTATTCAGCGTCGATCACTCTGCCGCCGCTGGGGACGATGTGGTTTGAGGCGCCGAGACGAGCGGTAGGTAAGTAAGCCCACGTTTCTTTAGGAAGCCCGGACTAAATCGTACAGATCTTCGAAATAACGTGCATGGGTGCGACGCAGTGCCTCTTCGGAGGCGGCTTCCAATAGAACTACTTCGTGTACTTCTCCAAGTTGTTTACGAAGGCGTAGTTCCAACGCCAACCGGTCTGACTGCGCAGTTTCTCGATCCTCATATTTCTTGAAGGAGACGATTTTTCCTGCGCTACGAGCATATTCAATCAGGAACAGCATGACTAAGGTCCTAATCCTCGTCTTTGAGAATCTGCATGATTTCGACTTTAGCAGACGTCAGTTGTTTTCGCCATTTATCGACGATCCCGCGCAGATCGTCTAGCTTCTGTGTCAACTCTGGTGGCACATCACGCAGCGAGAGCAACGAAGAGACTCCCGCTTCGAATTCCTCGAATTCCAATTCTCCTTGTTCTTGCTCGGCAAAGAATGAAGAGATTCTTAGTAGCTTTTCGGCTAGATATGGCTCTCCACGCCCATATTTTATTTCTGAATCTACCAAGTCAGAGGCCTTCTCAGACAGTTCTGCCCATTCGTGCTGCAGAGTGGTGCGAACTTGAACTTCAACAAGTTTGACATTACTCCTAACAACAACATGGATCGCCCGATAGCCATGGCTCGGCCGCTTGCGTCGATCAATAATTGTTGAATTCTGAAAGAGCGCAATTAGATCATTCACGGCACGGTTTTGTTCGGCGAGCCCACGAACAACCACTCTACATCCTGCGATGTCCTGAACTTGGCTAAGGCGAATGCTTTCTCTAATAAGCTTCTCAATTATTGACTTTGTAGATTTGGCTGG